>CAZDCZ010000017.1:9044-41601 GCA_964504155.1 uncultured Bacteroidales bacterium
ATTAACAGGCTATGCCTGAAATAAATATTGAGATACACAAACACCATGATTAAAACTAATACCATATATTCAATTACTTAGTAAATTAAAAACACATGAAAGAAAATACAGATTACATATTTGGAATACGCGCAATAATAGAAGCTATTAAATCGGGGAGAACTATGGAAAAACTTCTTGTTAAAAAAGGCTTACAAGGAGAATTATTCCAAGAATTATCTAGTTTGGTTCGTAAAGAAAATATTCCTATACAATATGTTCCATATCAGAAAATAAACAAAATAACAAGAAAAAACCATCAAGGAGTTATTGCTTACATCTCTCCTATAGAATTTCAAGATTTAGAGCATCTCTTACCCGGCATATTCGAAAAAGGAGAAAATCCATTATTTTTAATATTAGATCAGATTAGCGATGTTCGAAATTTCGGAGCCATAACACGAACAGCCGAATGTGCTAAAATAAATGCTGTTATTGTCCCAACAAAAGGTTCAGCACAAATTTCCAGCGATGCAATAAAAACCTCTGCCGGAGCATTACTTAAAATTCCTATATGTAGAAGCACTAATCTTTTTAATACTATCAAATACATGGCAAACAGCGGGATACAAATAGTATCTGCTACCGAAAAATCTGAAGATTTATATTACGACATAGATTATACAAAACCCACTGCAATAGTCATGGGTAGCGAAGATCATGGAGTATCGTCAGAAATATTAAAAATTAGCGATTATCTTGCAAAAATTCCTATTTTAGGAGAAATAGAATCGTTAAATGTTTCTGTAGCGTCGTCGGTTATTATATACGAAGCTGTACGACAAAGATTAAAACTTTAATTGTTAATGATAAATTGTAAATTTTACAGCATTTACAATTTATCATTATTTTTTATTTGTTAATTTGTATTAACATTTCTCTGTTTGATGTAGATGCTCTTTTACTCCTTTAAGTTTTATTTGCAAGTGGAATAGTAAAGAAAAAACTCGATCCTATATCTTTTCTACTTTCTATCCATATTCTCCCGCCATTTAATTCTATAAAATTTTTACATAAAATTAATCCCAAACCACTACCTTGCTCATTGTTTGTTCCCGGAATCGATTGTGTATATTCCAGTTTAAATAGCTTTAGAAGTTTTTCTTCATCGATTCCTACTCCCATATCGGCAATTTCAATTCGCATGTAACTATCCTGAATATTAGAATTAAGAGAAATAACACTATCGAGATACGAGAATTTTATGGCATTTAATAACAAATTTCTTACTACGGTACTCAACATATTAACATCGGCAAACACTTGTATTTTATCGTCTATATTATTCTCTATTCTAATTTTTTTTGTTTGCAATTGTAATTTGTATAAATTTTCAATATTTACAAACAACTTATTTATAAAGAATTTCTCGGGGGCAATATTTATATCTCCTGTTTGCGATTTCGACCATTGCAAAAGGTTTTCTAACAACAGATACAATCTTTTCGACGAGTAATTCAAATCTTCAATAAGCTCTTGTTTGTCGAGTTCCGATAATATTTCAAAATCGTCGGAAATAAATTCGGTATGACTCATAAATCCACCAATAGCACCTTTTAAGTCATGCGATATTATTGAGAAAAATTTATCTTTTGTTTTATTAAGTTCTGCCAATTTTCTTTTTTGATTTTCTATTTCTTTATTTTGAATTATTAAAATTTTATTTATTCTTTTTTTCTTTTTATTTCGTATCGAAAGTAACATTAATAACAATAGAACAAACAAAAATCCAGATAGAAAAAAATAAGTCAAAATTTGCTGTTTCAACTTTTGTTTATTTAAAAGTACTATTTCTTTTTCTTTTTTTATTGTTTCGTATTTTATCTCAAGTTCTGCAATTTGCTTTTGTGTTTTTTCGTTAATTCTTGATTTTCGATATTTTATATATTTCTCATGACATTCTAAAGCTTTTGAAAATTCAAGCTTTTCTTTATACATTTTATATTTACACTCATATATCAGTTCTAAAGAATAATCATCGTTAAGCGAATCGGAAATTACTATACTTTTAGCAAAATATTCTTCAGCTAATTTGTATTTTTTAAGTTTTCCGTAAGCCTCTCCCATATTAATATACGAGGTAGAATAATCGTAGGGATTATTAAAGCTTTTTACTATATTATATGCTTTCTTATAACAGCTTAATGCTTCGTTATATTTTCCTAATTTATAATATATTACACCAATATTATTCAATGAGTTACTAATTCCTATACTATCGTTTAACTCTTGTTTAATATTCATGCTTTCTATATAATACTCAATAGCCTTATCGTAATTATTTATTGCACTACTTACAATGCCTAAATTATTATAGGCTGTTGCCATTCCTACAGTATCGAATTGTGTTTTATTTATTTCTAAATAAATGGTAAAATATTTTATAGAATTATCAATATCGTCTAAATAATAATATGCTTCTCCTAATATTGACGACGACAAGTCCATATATGGCAAATCGTATGTTCCTTGTGCTAAATGATATAATTCTTTAGCATACTTTATTGATTTCTCAGGGGAATATTTTATATAATAATTTTGGATTTTATTTAAGGTTTCAAAATCCTGATTATTATCAATCTTATTATATACTATTAATAAACTATCGATATAACTAAGATTTTGAGTATAGACATCGAAAGAAAAACTAATAACTAATAATATTACAATTAGATATCTATTCATATTTATTATTTAAATATTTCTTAAAGATATAAAATAATCAAATCTATACAACAATTTTGTTCTATTCTCAATAAACAATAACAATTCAAGTTACTAAGCAGAGTTCGATTTAATACAAACATTCAAATTAGATATTTAATAAATGAAGCTTATTCTTCGATTTTTGTTTTTGGCAAAGAAAATATAAACGACGAGCCTTTATTTAATTCACTCTCTATCCATACTTTACCCTTATTCTTATTAATCAATTCTTTACACAAAATTAATCCTAATCCCGACCCTTTTTCATTTGATGTTCCCATAGTAGAATGATGAACATCAATTCGGAAAAGCTTTTTCTGATTTTCTTTAGATATTCCAATACCATTATCAATAACATGAACTTCAACATTATTATTTGCCGACACTACTTTAACAGTAATAATACTTTTCTGCTGGGAAAATTTTATTGCATTACTAAGCAAATTTCTAAAAACTGTTGATAACATATTCTCATCGGCAAATACTGTTTCGTTATTCGGAACTATAAGGTTTATTTCAATTTCTTTATTCTTAATATTTGTCATAAGAAGTTCTATAGTATCTTCAATAATAAAATTTACACTTAAAATTTCCGGATTATAGCTTATGCTTCCTGTTTGTGTTCTCGACCATTCTAATAGGTTCTCAAGTAAGTTATATAATTGCTTTGACGACTGATTCAGAAGTTGAATAAATTCTATATTTTCTTTTTTACTAAGGCTTTCGAAATTTTCAGAAAAAATATCTGTTAAATTTAAAAAACCACCAATAGGATTCCTAAGGTCGTGCGATATTATAGAAAAGAATTTATCTTTACTTGCATTAGTTTCTTTCAGTTTTTGTTGTTGTTTTTCTAATTCTCTTTTTTGTTCAAATATTATTTTCTTTGCTTTTTTTAGATCTATCATCTTCCCAAAAAGCTCGATAGTACGTTTTCTGAATTTTTTTGATGTTTCTTCTAATTTCTTCGATTGTAATTCTATCTCTCTCCTATGTTTTTCGAGTTCTAAGTTCTGTTGATTTATTGTTTTTTTTATCTTTTTTTCGTCAACCATTTTTCCAAACACATTAATAGTACGATTCCTGAATTTTTCGTTTGCTTTTTCGTACTTTTCTTGATGCATAAGCATCTCGCTATGTTTTTCGTTAATAACTTCGTGTAATTGTTTAATTATTTTATTTGCTTCATCTAATGCATCAGTCTTTAATGGAATATTATTATTTATAATATTCTTCTTTCGTAATAAAGTTTTAATTCTAAACATAAATTTATATAAACTACATTAATTGTTCTTTTAAAAAAGAAGTTCTTAAAATTAAACAATATTAATAAAGTAAATGCTTCTTTTCACTTTTTTCCCATCCTGCTTGATAACTCTGTTCAACAAAATAAATTTTTAAGTCGGCTTGATAATCGTGATTTGTAAAAAATACTTTTTTATCGGCTTGATAATCATTCTCAACAAAAAACCAAAGACCCTTATTATTTACTGCCTTATATTCTGCATCTACTTTATATACTAACAAATCGGCTTTATAATCGTGAGAAACAACAAAGACTTTTATATCGGCCTGATAATCGTAATTAGTACTAAAAATCTTCTGTGCTTTTACTATTCCCCCTTGAATTAGAAAAACAATAAATGCTATTTTTATTGCTGCTTTCTTCATATGTAAATTATTTAATTATTGATGTAAGACTTTTAAAATCGTCTCCCGACGGATTTTGAAAAATATTAAGTCCAAATTCCGGAGCAACAGCAAGAATGTGATCAAAAATATCGGCTTGTACCTGTTCATATTTTATCCATTCTTGTTTTTTACAAAAAGCATAAATTTGAATTGGCAAGCCTCTTTCGGTAGGCTGTAAATGTCGGACCATAACAATATAAGGATTAACATTTTCGTGAATATCGGGATGATTTTCGAGGTAAGTTTGAACATATTGACGAAATATTCCTACATTCGAAAGGCTTCTTCTACTCACTATATCATTATCGTCTATTCCTTGTTCTTTATTAAATTTCTCTATCTCTGCTTGTTTTTTGTTTACGTAATCTCTAATTAATCTAAATTTCTCGAAGCGTTCTAACATCTCGTAATCGCAAAATTTAATTGTTTTAATATCAATATATATCGATCGAGCAATACGTCTTCCTTTCGATTCTTCCATTCCTTTCCAATTCTGAAACGATTCTGATGTTAATGCATAAGTAGGAATGGTTGATATCGTTTTATCCCAATTTTGAATTTTTACTGTATTTAAAGTAATTTCTAAAACAACTCCATCGGTATTTCTTGCCGGCATAGATATCCAATCGCCGGGCTTAACCATCTTATTAGCTGAAAGTTGAATGCTCGATACAAATCCTAAAAGAGTATCTTTAAAAACTAATATAAGAATAGCAGCTACCGCACCTAAACTTGCAAATAATTTACTAGGCGATTTATCTAATATTATCGACAGAATTAATATTATTCCTACAAAATAGACTATTATTTTAACACTCTGAACATAACCTTTTATAGGCCTATCGTTAGACACCGGAAGCGTTTGATACATATCGAGCAACGAATCGAGTAAAGCATCGAAAGTAATTAATCCTATAATAAGTAAATAAATATTTATTCCTGATATTATTATTGATGACAAGAAGGGGTAATTAAGAATTCCTGTCTCTACAAATAATAAAACTATAATTCCGGGAACAATATACGCCAGTCGTTTTATTACTTTATTCTTAAATAAATAATCGTCCCATTTTGTTTTACTCTTCTGGGCAATTCGGGCTAAACTTCCAACTATTATTTTTCTAGTTATATAACCGGCTAAAACAGCTATTATTAAAATCGACATCACTAGTATTATTATACTTAACGCAAAAGCAAACTTGCTTGATAAACCCTGATTTATTAACAAGTCTTGTAATTTTTGTCCTATTGTAGATTGTAAAAATATCATAATAAATTGTTTTAGGCCTATATTTGTACTTGCTCAAAATTAAGCTTATTATTTATCTCGTGCAAAAACATTTTTTTGTTTATTAAACAATTTTAAATAAATTTAATCTAATATAATTAGAAATAAATAAAAGCAATTTGCATATTACTTCGTAATTTTACGCAACACAAACTTGTTAATAAATATTTTGCATTAAAATATAATATGGCAAATAAAACGCTAACAAAAACATATTACAAGTATTAATTAATAAGCTTAGTTCTATATAAAATACTAATAAATGAAACATTTATGCATTAGCGTTCAAAAAAGGGATATAAATAAAAAATCAAAATTAGTTCGTGAGAGACTATGAATATTCCATTATAATAGAAAAAAATTTCAAAATTCAGAATTGCAATTAACTGATATTCTTAAACTTAAATAACATTTGCACTTATGAAACAATTATTTACTATTTTTCTACTATTTAGCTTCATTTCGGGAAAGGCACAAGTAGAATATTACAAATATTTTACCGATGAAAGTATGCGATTAGATTTTATCATGGCTGGGAATTTTAACACAGAAAATATTTTTTTAAAACAAATAAAAAAAGAACCTTTTTGGGGAGGAAACAAAATAAATCTAATCGATAAATTTAATTATGGTGAATATAAAATTGAGATTTTCGACACCTTAGGAAATACTATTTATTCTCGTGGTTTCTGCACATTATTCGAAGAATGGCAAACAACTAACGAAGCAAAGAAAATTAAAAAAAGCTTTTATCAAACAGTAACTTTCCCTTATCCAAAGAATATTATTAATATTAAAATATCCTCACGAAATTGGGATGGAGAATTCTCTAGTCTATTTAAAACAGCAATAAATCCCAATAACTATTTTATAAATCCTGAGTTAAGATACAAGTTCAATTCCGAGAAACTTATAGATAATGGTTCGTCGGACAAGAAAGTTGATATAGCAATACTTGCAGAAGGTTACACAAAATCGGAAATGTCGAAATTTAAAAAAGATGCTACAAGGCTAGTCGACTTTTTATTTAAGCAAGCTCCTTTCGATAAACTTAAAAATAATATTAATATATGGCTGGTATATTCAGAATCGGATGAATCGGGAACCGATATTCCGGGGAAAAGAATTTATAAGAGAACAATAATGAACAGCAACTTTTACACTTTCGATAGCGAAAGATATTTAACAACCGAAGATGTTCAATCGGTACGAGATATTGCAGCAAATGTTCCTTACGACCAGATTTGCATTATGGTAAACACTCCTAAATATGGAGGTGGTGGAATATATAATCACTATTGTATATTTTCTGCCGATCATGCTATATCCGACAAGGTTTTTGTACATGAGTTTGGCCATGCTTTTGCCGGTTTAGGCGACGAATACTATAATTCTTCTACTTCGTATAACGATTTTTTTAATTTGAAAATTGAACCTTGGCAACCTAATATTACTACATTAAAAAATTTCGACAGCAAATGGAAAGACATGATAAACGATACTATTCCTGTTCCAACTCCAAGAATTGAAAAATACAATAATATAACAGGTGTTTTCGAAGGAGGCGGATATATGGCAAAAGGAATTTATTCTCCTGCTACAGACTGTAGAATGAAAAGTAACGAATCGAAATCGTTCTGCAAAGTGTGTCAAAAAGCTATTGAAAATATGATTCTATTCTTAAGCGAATAAACTTTGTTATATAATAATCTCACTTAGTGATAAGGGAGATTATTATACATTTTATTTCTTTCCTCTCCAATCAATAATATCACGTGTTTCGTAAAACGGATTTATTTCTCCGAATAAGAAATCGTTTTTACGATTATCCTTATTGTAACACATCATAGGATGCATTGTTTCGTACTTATTCTCGATATTTATATCCTTAACAATCTCTATGGCATTATTACCCCACAAAAACCATTTTATTTTGGTATTGTTTATTGCAATATAATTCAACAAAAGATGAGTAAAATCTTTCCAATATGCTTTATGACTATTCGATTCTCCTATTCTACAAGTAAAAGATGTGTTTAACAACAAAACGCCTTGTTCTTCCCAACACGAAAATATTTGTTTTGGCGATTTAATTTTAAAATCGTTATTAGTTTCACCAAGTATTTCGGAATATTTTAAAGTTTTACCTTTATACGTTTTATAAATTAATCGCACAATATTTTTTAGCGACACATTTCTAAATTTATCGTTCCACGAATTTAAAGTAGCTACTTCAAATGCTCGTCCGGTAGCCACTCCTTTTTGCGGATAAGGATCTTGACCTAAGATAATTACCTTGATTTTATCTAAAGGAATTTCTAAAAAACGTAAAACTCTATTCTTATCGGGGGTAAAACCATTCGGGCTATCTAATATATTATCTTGATAATTGTATAAAATATCTATTACCTCGTTGCTTAAAAAAGCTTTCCACGATTTGTCGATATTATTTATTGAATCGATAAAAATGTTATTATACATATTATTTTTGTTTACAGGTATAAATAGCATTATTATTTGTAGTTATTATCACAAATAATCTTTTAATTTAAAACATCTTCTTTATCGCTATTTGCCGTTTTTGATAATCTATTTTATAAAGTAATTCTTCTATTTTATCATTTGTCCAATATCCAATAGGAAATTGTTTAAATACAGACACCTTATTTTTCGAAATCCTAAGAATCTTAAAATCTAACACCTCATAACTATCAATTTCTACATCAGAAATATTAAATTCGTATTCCTTAAAACCCTTACTATATTTATAAACTGTTAAATGTAATTTATCGTCAGAGATTTTAAAATGTTGTATAAATAATTTACTTAAGTGCATTAAAAAAACATCTCGAATCGAGAGTATTAATAAGAATACAATTATCAATAATGTCTTAGATATATTATACGGAGGAATAATTAACATAAAAAGAAAGAAAAAATCTAAGACATAGTATTTCATGTTTCGTTTTATAAACTCGAGTAATCTACTAAAATACTCTTTATCTGATTCGGGCGCTTGAAAATCGATTAACATAACTGTTTTTATAAAATTTAAGGTATTACTATCATTTACAAACTTTCATATTACAATATTTTAATCGAGCCAAGGATCATTATACATATTTGTTGATGAAAAAATATCGGGAGTATAAAATTTAAAAAAATCTTTTATCATTTCTGAATTCTTTTTTGCAATTATATTGTCCTTATCAATTTCTAATACTTTATTATAAATTTTTAATGCTTCGCCTTTTTTCGATATTTTATATAAAATATCAGCCTTTTTTAATAACAACTCTACATTTGTTAAATCTTCGTTTAACAAATCATCTATTTCGTTAATAGCTTCGCTAAGTTTCTTATTTTTAATAAGATAATCGATTTTTTCTATTTGTTTGTTCATAACAAAAACATTAATGTAATTATTAAACTACAAAGCTACACAAAAATGGTAAGACGATTTTAATTGGACTAAAAAATATCTGATTTTTCGATAAAAGAATATAAGTCATTTCGGTTCGACAGATTAAGTTTTAAAATAATATTCTTTAAATATGTATCAACAGATTTTTCGCTCATAAGTAACTGAGATGATATTTTTTTAGTGTCTAAATTTTTTTTAAACGAGCGTAAGACTATTATTTCATTTAGCGACAATTCTTTTAACTCAACCTTATCGCCATTATTTATTTTCATTTTTTCTTTAAACAAACTACAATAGAAATATTCGTTATTATTAGCTTTACGTATTGCATATACTAAATCCGACAATTTCGAATTTTTCGAAACATAAGCTTTTACACCATTCTTTTTTAGTTTCTCAACAAACCAATTCTCAAGATACATTGTAAATACAATAATTTTTATTTGAGGGTATTCTTTTTTTACAATACTACTTAATTTTATCCCATTCATTTCCGGCATAGCAATATCAGTAATCAAAACATCAACCTTCTTAGTTTTTAATAGCTCTAATAATTCTTTGCCATTTCGTCCACTTCCAACCAAATTAATATCGTTTTCTTGCTTCAGCCTAGTCTCTAGTCCGAAGATAGTAACTTCATGATCTTCGGCAATTGCTACATTAATAATTTTATTAGTATTAATTGAAAAATCATTTTCTTCTTCGAAGATTTCTAAAGAAATATCTATATTTAAAATTACTTTATTATCGAACTTATTGCAATCGTAATTCCCTTTTAATAATATTAATAGGTTTTCTAATTTCTTTAGTCTGTCGTTATTTCTTTTAGTAAAAACACCATTTTCGCAAGATATCTCGCTAAAAATATTAATATACGAGCTGTGTTTTATAACTTGAAGAAAAATACTTTCGCAAGAAGAATTGTTTATAATTTTAAATATTTCGAATAGAATAATTATTCCTTCAATTTTTTTATTATCTTCAATATACGAAAAATCGAATTTAGGCGACACATTATAATCTATTATATAATCGGCATTTATTGATGAATCAATAATAATTTTCTCAATATATTCGTAAAAACTTCTCGAATAATATTCATCATTTGTAATACCCGAAAATAATTTCAATGCACTATCAAAACTCTCATTGAATTTTAACAATGCTTTTTGCCTACTATTAATATTCGAATTGCTATTAATATTTTTAAGTATGTTATAGATATTATTAATTTTATCGTCGCTACTATCAGGATCTTCGAAATTGTCGTAAATATTTTGCAGTTTACTGTTATAGTAATTATTCTTTCGCTTATTAAATCCCTTATTTTTCTTAAATAAATAAGGAATAATATACCATATAAAGAAAACAACTAATATTATTATACTATAAATTACAAATCGGAAAGGATATACTTTATCTTTTTTTATATCGAAACACAACAAAGCATGAGGTGTATGAAAAATTAATCTGGTAGCATTATTAAAACATTTCTTTACAGAGATACGTTTAACATTTACATCTTTAGGCATAGTTGATTCACCTATTTTCTGAAGATCTTTGTTATATATAATAATTTTTCTATTTCTCTGACAACAAATTATTTCTTTTTCCCCATCGAAATTAATATCTTTCATAATTAATCTTCTAAGATTATTATTATCGATATTAATTTCTTTTATAATTTCTAGTTTATTATTAAACTCAATTATAGTATTTGTATTATACAGTATTATTTGATTATTCGAATTAAAGCTGGCTAAAAAATTATAAATCAAATCAGGAAGTTTCTTTTTTGCAATTTGCTTGCCTTTATTATTATATACTAATAATTCTATATTACCATGTTCTGTATCGCTATATAATACACCAATGTTCAATTTGTTTTTATAATTATACGGAAAGCTTATTACTGTCGATGGGGTACCTTTAAATGGAATTGGCTCGAAAACATTTTCGAAATTAGAGTTTAATACCATTAACCACGATTGATTATCTTTATATAGATAATCTATTGAATCGAGATAATTACCTGAGGCAAATGTCGATAATACTATTTCTTTCGTTTTACTGTTGTCAATATCAAATAATTGTGAAAATGGCAAGATACTCACTCCAGATTTATTAGAATAATCTAATTTATTATTGGCTAAATTTAGCCTAAACACTTTACGTGGATGCAACGAATAAGCTGCATTTATAGTAAAATATAATTCATTTATACTATCATTGTCAACATCGTCAACTCCCAAGTAATAAATTCTATAGTCTAGTTTATTGTAATATTCTTGAATTTTATATACAAATTTTCTTTTTAGAAAAAACTCATATTTCTCATTCAAATCCATTCCGTAAATAAATACCGAATCGTTACTTTGTGTAAAAGAAAACATCTCTGTTATCCCATCGTTATCATAATCGGCAAATAATATTTCAAATAATTCTACTTTGTCGTCTGGAAATATCCAATAATTTCTAAAATTCTTTCCACTAAAAACTTTTATTGTTGGTTGGTTTATATTTTTGTATAAGAAAAATGTTATTGTTTCTTGATATCCATCTTTATCTAAATCGACAAAATAAACTTTCTGATTATCATTAGAAATATTAGTATGATTATAATTTATTTCTATTGGCTTAATAAATTTTGTGTGTACAAAAACTAAAGCAATACTTATTATAAATACCGGTAAAATCTTAACAATATATTTCTTTTGATTCTTGTAATTCATTATAAAATTTATTCGAAAATCGAATTTAATACTTTTTTTACAATTATCGTATATATATTACATATTAATTCTACTTTGACAGATTATTGCTTTAATACAAAATCAATCTGTTTTTACCCTTACTCCCTAAAGGGAACAGATTGATTTTTTAGCTTTCTCCCTTTAGGCTTAGGGTCAAAAACATTGAAAAATTTTAATTCTGTTTAATATGTTAAAGTAATATTAAATCGAAACTACAATACAAAAAAAAGCCGAACTATTTGTCCGGCTTTCTTTTACTTTTCTTTAATCACTTTATTTTTCAATCCATTTCGATCTATTTGGTTCTTTAGGTTCAACTACTTTTTTAACAGGATGTTCTTTTAATTGTTTTAAGAGTACTTCCACAGCTTTTTCTATAGTTGGATCTTGTCCTTTTGCAACTAAATTAGGTTTATCAATAACTTCAATATCGGGATATACTCCGATACCTTCGATAATCCATTCTCCATTTTCGTTAAAGATTCCAAATTGTGGAACGGCAATATATCCTCCATCAACAAGCGATGCATTACCCATCATTCCAACTAATCCACCCCAAGTACGAGTACCAATAATTTTACCAATTCCTTTTTTCCTAAAATAATATGGAAAAGCATCTCCCCCCGATGATGAATAATAGTTAATAAGCATAACTTTTGGTCCATCGTGTGCTATACCGGGAGTTTTCATTGGCTGCAAATTTCTTCTGTGCCAATAACTTAAGGTCTTTCTGTTAAGCAAATCTGTCATTATATCCGGAATAAAACCACCTCCATTATATCTATCATCAATAATAAGAGCTTCTTTATCGTTATAAGCATACATTCCCCTAAATAATTCACGATTCCCTTCGAAGGATGTGTTCGGAACGTGAATATATCCTATTTTACCTCCCGAAAGTTTATCAACCATTTTTCTACGCGCTTCGACCCAATTAATATAGAATAGCGATTGCTCACTCTTTATTGGTTTAATATCATAGTCTCTAGCTCCTTCTCTTACCGGCTTATTATTAACAGTTATTTCAACTACTTTACCAACAGTATTTTCGAGGAATTTATAAGGATTATCGGCAAGAGTAATATTCTTTCCGTTTATTGCAATAATATAATCACCATCTTTAACATTTACTCCTTGCTCTGTTAATGGCGACCTGCGATTATCGTTCCAATTTTCGCCTTTATATATCTTCTTAATAACATATCTATTGGCATTTTTATCGACCGACAATTCTGCTCCCAACAAACCGGTTTCTATACGCTTTACTTTTTCAAAATCGCCATAATTATCGTAAGCATGACCAACATTCATTTCAGAAATTATTTCTCCGAAAATATAATCTAAATCGGCTCGATGACTAACATATGGTAACAATTGAGAATAATTATCTTTTACTGCTTCCCAATCGACACCATGCATATTTTTTTCATAAAAATAATCTCTAAATATTCTCCAACCATCTGCATATACCTGTTCCCATTCTTTTTTAGGATAAATTTTCATTTCTAATCCATCCAAACTTAATTTTCCTGCTGCTGCTTTTTGGTTTGGAGCTATTTTGGCTATTCCATAATCATCTCCCAAACGATATAATAATTTCTTACTATCGGCTGTAACAATTCCTTGAAAGCATCCTTTAAGAACCATCTCATCTTTCTCTTTAGCAATATCGTATTTACGAATTCCATCCTTATCGATATATAGCAGTCCTCCTTTTACTGCTTCCAGATTATAGTAATCTCCCGCATGAATAGGGAAATCCATAATTCTACTACTAATATTATTGAAATCGATACTTATCGATAGCACATCTTTTTTAGAATCATTCTTCTTTGATCTTTTCGATTTTTCTTCCTTTTTCGTAGTCGCTTTTTCGGTAATAGCAACCTCATCATTTTTATATTTAAACAATTTATGACTGTCTTTCCTTAATGCTAGAGCATAAATTCTGTTTGCTTTATTGTAAACATAATTAAACTCAAAATCGGAAAAAGACAAGTTATAATCTCTATTCGAGATAAAGAAAATATAATCTCCACATAAAGAAAACACAGGCGACATATCGCTAAAGGTATTATCTGTTAGTTGATTATTTTCTTTTGTTTCGATATTATATACCCATATTGCACTTTGTCCGTTATCGGCATTCTTTGTGTATGTAATCCATTTCGAATCCGGCGAAAATTTATAATCACGAATCTCATTCTGATTAGCTTTATCTATCGCAATAAGTTCTTGAGTTTCTAGATTTAGCAATTTCAGTTTTAAGGTTCTATCAGAAAATACCATAAATTTACTATCGGGCGACCATACAGTTTCGTTCTTCCACGCCGACGAATTTTGAGTTATCTGCTTAGGCTCTGAATTTTTTTTGTTTTCGAGCAAATAAATTTCATACTCTCCGGTTTTATCCGATATATACGATATATATTTTCCATCGGGCGACCATGCAGGATACATCTCTCTAACTCCCGCAGTTTGAGTTAAGTTCACTGTATTTCCATTTTTGGCAGGAACAGAAAAAATATCACCACGTGCATCGAATAAAGCTCTATTTCCGGCAGGAGAGATAGCGTAACTATGAATATATTCTTTTACATTTTTATAATAAGGCAGAATATTAGGATTATCGTAATTAATGTTCACACTTACTTTCTTACTCTCTCCGCTTACTAAATCTATTTTATAAATGTATCCACCCATTTCGTATGCAAGCGAACCATTCTCTCCCGATGGCCACATTACATCATACTTACTATGATGAGTAATTTGATTTATATCTTTAGTATTTATGTCGTAACTATATATATTTAAACGCAAATCTCTATCAGAGGCAAAATATATTTTATCCTTATACCATACCGGAATCTGGTCGGTACCTTCGAAATTTGTTATTTTTTCCGATTCGTCGTTTTTTAAATCATATATCCATAAGTCGGCTGCTCTACCTCCTTTATATCGTTTCCATGTTCTGAATTCACGACTAATAGGTGCATAACACAACTTTGTTGCATCGGGCGAATAAACTCCAAATCCACCTTCGGTTAATTGTAAAGGAATTTCCATACCTCCATCGATAGATATTTTATAATATTTCCCTACACGCTTACCAAAAGGTGTTCTATTAGCTCTGAATAAAATATTCTTACTATCGGGAGTCCAATCTAAAACTACATTATCGAACCCACCACGTGGAGGCATCATTCCTACATCGTTATAATAAGTTAATTGTTTTGGAGTTCCTCCTGTCGAAGGCATTACATAAACTTGTCGGCTTCCGGAATATTGAGCCGAAAAAGCAATCCATTTACCATCGGGCGAAATTTTCGGAAATAATTCTAAACCCTTATGTGATGTTAATCTCTTTGCATCGCCTCCATTAGAATCGACACTCCAAATATCTCCTGCATATACAAAAACAATCATATCTTTGTTTATATCAGGATATCTCAATAACCTTGCATCGTTTATAGCTTTTACATAATTAAAACCACATAATAATATCAAGACTAAAACCGATACTTTTATTAATGTTTTTCTCATATTTATTTATTTTAGTTATACTGGTATTTGACTTCTAAACAATATGTTTGTTTAAAACACAAATATAAAATTATGCATTTTACACTAAAAAAAGTTAATTATTTCGCAATATAAAATATTACCCTGTATAAAAGAACGTTATAAAACAAAATACACTTTACTTATTGTAATTTAAATATTACTTTTATAGAAATAAAGTAACTTTATAAATAAGTTAGCGGTAAAGCTAAAAAAAATCAATATTATGGCTAATTTAAATGTTTTACTTGGTGCAGGTTTTTCAGTTCCTGCTGGTTTTCCTACAGGAAACCAATTAAATCAAAAATTTTCGCAAGGTGTTGAAAATAATCTATTAAAAATGTCATTAGGAGAATGGTTCTTTGATGAACATAGTGCTGCTTACTCAAATAATGGAAAGTTGAATAATGATTATTTGAAAATTTCTTACTTATTGACCGAGTTTATAAATAAATTTAAAAGTGAATCTAAAAAAGACTTTGACTATGAAGAATTTTATGACTGGTTTTATGAAAATTATAATAGCCAAAGTTTAATTGAAGAATTATCTAAAAATGCAAATAAACGCATAAAAGAAGACCATAACTTAGAAGATAATTCTGCTGATTATTTAAATTCACCAGATATTAATCATTACAAAATGCTTTTTGAATGTTTTAATCATCTAATTGGAGATTTATTAGGTAGGGATTATCAAAAGGTGGCAACAAAAGAGCAATACAGTAGAATTATTGAAGATTTCCAAGAGTATGACAGTGTTAATATTTTTACATTAAATCACGATTTATTAATGGAATATTTACTGAAAGAATTTAATGTAAAATATTCAAGTGGTTTCTCAACTGAGAATAGTTTTATCACAGGTGATGATAATAATAAAATTGAAATATTTGATAGAGAATCGTATAAAGAAAAAGTTAAATTATATAAAACTCACGGAAGCATAGACAATTATTTATTTGAAGAACTTGTTGACAATAAAGGAATCTCAAATAGGACTGGTAAATACTGGTATTTTAAACCAAAAAGTTATTATGACAAACATTATGCTAAAAGAATAGATCTTAAAACTGGTGAAACATTACAGCAATATAACTGGAATATTACTCCACAATTCTTAACCGGTAAAAACAAAAAAGAACTGCTGCAGATAATAATTACTATGAATTTGTTTTTGAAAAACTTAAGGAATCATTTCAAGTTTGCGACAAACTTTTAATAATTGGTTATTCTTACGGAGACTCACATATAAATGAAATTATTAAGAAGTCTATTGAATTATATGACTTTGAAATAGTAAATATTAATCCAAGTAAAACATTTCCATTCAAAAAAGAAAAACTTACTGAATTGAAATATATAAATGAACTTTAAAGCTCAACCGCTAACATCGGGTCATAAAACATGCGGGTTTTGGTGGTTTGCGAGCTTTTTACTATCTTCAAACTTTATTAACGGGTGATAATGAAACAGGGCGAAACCCCGCTAGCGCGGATTTGCAATCCGGGCTAATGTATAAAAAATAATGTCAGACAAATATAAAATACGAAATTAAACAGAGCATATCTGCCAGCCGGCAAAACAGGCTTTGTAACATTAACAATTGTTGGTTGGATAGATATATTTACGAGAAAAGAACAAAAATTAATTATATATAGATAGGAATGTAAAAGGCACAGATTACAAATCTGCGCCAGCGGTGTGCTTAGAACACACAGGGTTTTGTAGTTTGCTAATAAAATATTATATTCGTTAATTATTCAACAAGAAATACTAAAACAAGATGTAAAATCTGCACTACTATTATTGCAAAATCGTTATAAAAACACTATTTTAACCATTTTCGTTAATATCAAATACAATATAAAATATGACAAAACGATATTTTATTTTCATTATAATTTTGTTACTAAACAATAATCTATTCGGGCAACATTCTACACCCGATACTATTTCGGCAAGCTTCAATAACAATAGAATTACTCTCGATGGCAAACTCAATGAGCCCTGTTGGTTAAATGCAATTCCTATAGAAAATTTTACACAAAGAGAACAAAACGAAGGAGTCCCGGCATCGGAAAAAACAAAAATTGCAGTTGTGTATAATACTAATAACATATATTTTGGTATTTGGTGTTTCGACAGCGAACCCGATAAAATATCGGCACAACAGATGTCGCGTGATTTTAGTTGGGGAAGCGACGATAATATAGAGTTAATGATAAGCACTTTTAACGATAATAGAAATGGATATTTATTTGTAACAAACCCAAACGGAGCAATGGCTGATGTATGGGTTGGCGACGAAGGCGAAGATTTTAACAAAGATTGGAACGGAGTGTGGGATGTTGCTGTTACTACTAACAATAAAGGTTGGTTTGCCGAAATTGTTATTCCTTTTAGCACATTAAAATTTAAAGATGCCAGCTCTCAAATTTGGGGTATTAACTTCGAAAGAAATATAAGAAGAAAAAAGGAACAAGTGATGTGGCAAGGTTGGTCGAGACTATATGAAGTAGAAAAAATATCGCAAGGAGGAAAACTCGTTGGCATAAATAATATAAAACAAGGAACAAAATTAGAACTAAAACCTTACATTCTTGGTGGTATTGAGTTTACTGACTCAAAACCCGAGAATACCGGGAAAATTGGTGGTGAAATAAATTTCGATATCTCCTCTACTCTTAAATTAAATTTCTCGATAAATACCGATTTTGCTCAAGTAGAATCAGACAGAAAACAGATAAACCTTTCACGATTTTCGTTATACTACCCCGAGAAAAGACAATTCTTTTTAGAAGGGAAAAACTATTACGATATGAGTATTGGTCATTCTCGTTTGTTCTACAGCAGGAGAATTGGAATAGACCAAAATACTATTTTGCCAATAATTGGAGGATCAAGAATTTTCGGAAAATTAAACAAAACCAATATCGGAATAATGTCGATACAGACTAATAGCCGCGATAGTATAGCTTCTACAAATTACTCGGTTATTAAAATTAAACAAGATATTTTTAAACAATCGAGCGTTGGAATAATTGCCACACAGAAATATTCGAAAAATCATTATAATAGAGTTTACGGAACAAATTTTACATACTCAACATCCAAACTTTTTGGCAACAAGAATCTAATAGTAGGTGGCTCGATGGCAATTTCCGATACAAAGACATCAGGAGAAACCGAGAATCTTAATAAAGATAATCTTACATATAATTTTTTCTTAAGCTACCCTAACGACATTATTGAGTACGATTTTGGATATACAACTATAGAATCGGGGTTTAATCCGGAAATGGGTTTTGCCAATCGAAAAAATTATCAGATGCTATATACCGAATTACAATTTAATCCAAGATTTAAAAATCTACCATTTTTCAGAAATCTGATTTTTAAACCAATAGATATTAATTACTTTATAAACGATGAGACGAAAAAAGCAGAATCGCTATTTTACGAATGGCGACCTTTCGGATTTGTAACAAAAAGCGGCGAGTTTATGGAATTTAATGTCCAGCATGTTTACGATAAACCAAATGATGATTTTGAACTTATAGACAATGTAATTATCCCTGCCGGCAATTATTGGGACAATCGATTGGAAGTACAATTCAGCACTTTTAGAGGAAGAAAAATTTCAGCAAGTTCTTCTATTAATATAGGTGAATTCTATACAGGTTCTCGACAAGAATATGAGTTATATACTTCTTTTAATTTTAATAAACACTTAAATATTGGTATCGACTGGCAAAGAAACTATGTAAAATTACCTCAAAATTCTTTTACAACCGACGAAATTGGAGGACGTATCGATTATGCTTTTAACACAAAATTGCAAACCAGTCTTTTCTCGCAATGGAATAACGAAGACAAAAACATTTTACTTAATTACAGGATTAACTGGATACCAAAAATTGGAAGCTTCTTCTACTTTGTTATTAATCAGGAACTATCGACCAAACAAGGCATAAAACTCGAACGCACAACCATTATCGGAAAACTAATTTGGCGCTTTGTATTGTAAAAAACAGTATTTTTGTCTTTCCTTATAATATCAGTTTATTATATTAATTGCTGGCTATAATAACTGTAAAAACATAAATACTATTTGCATGATTTCGAGACAAAAAATCCGTATTCGATTTAATAATTTTTTCAGAAATCTATTTTTTCATTTGATTTTTTGGGAGAGTAGTTTCTTGCTTTATGCTTTCTTAACCGGCGAAGATCAAATATTTAAACTATATGCAAATTTTATTAATATAGATTCTATTTATATTGCACCTGCATTTATTGCTGTTACAACATCAATACTTTTTACTATTTTAGACATTATTCTAACCGATCGTGTAATGCGATTTTTCCCAATACGATTTACCGTGTTTTTTAAATCACTATTCTATTTTTTATCGGTATTTATTGTTATTCTTTTTGCATCACAATCACCTATCACAATATTTTCTACTAAAGACTATACCGAATTATTAAATAAACTTCCTATAATGGATATTCGGTTTATTCGGTTTTTAGTTTTTTTCTATTTATCGTGTTTCTTCAATGATTTTTTAAAAGGAATGGTAAAAAAAATAGGTAGAAAAAATTTCATAAGTTGGGTTTTTGGAATACTTAATAAACCAAAAGAAGAAGAGCGCATTTTTATGTTTATCGATATGAAATCGTCAACTTCTATTGCTGAAAAACTAATGCATAAGAAATTTAGTTACTTGGTACAAGATGTATTTAACGATATTGCCGTAGTAGATAACTATAGAGGAGAAATATATCAATATCTGGGCGATGGAGCTATAATATCGTGGAATTTAACAACCGGATTAAACAGAAATAATTGTATAAAAGCATTTTATGCATTTACCGATGTGATTGCGAAAAGACAAAGATATTATAAACGAAAATATGGCTCAATACCAAAATTTAAAGCCGGAATACATGTAGGAAAAGTAATGGTTTTACAAGTCGGACAAATTCGCAGAGATATATCATATAATGGCGATACTATAAATACTGCTGCTCGTATAGAATCGAAATGTAACGAATATAAAAAAGACTTATTAATATCTGGGAACTTATACAACATTTTGAAAGATAAAAAGGAATTCAATATTAAGAACGTTGAAAACACAAAATTAAAAGGCAAGAAAAAAGCAATTGACATATACTCTGTAAAACAAAAGAAATAATTTTTACATAAATTTAATAAAAAATTAGTACTAACAATCATATATAATGCAGATATCAGATAAACGATCGAAAATAAATTTCAGAAGCTTTTTATGGCATGCAATATTTCTTGCTTTAGCTTCGAACTTTATGGATATTGATACAATAATTCCTTCGATGTTAATAAAAGCCGGAGGTAGTGCATTTCATCTTGGCTTATTAACTGCAATTATGTTAGGTGGAACAAAAATATTTCAGTTAATATTTGCATCAAATCTTTCGAAAAAAATATACAAAAAGAAGTTCTTATTAATAGGAATAAATTTGAGAGTTGTTTCTTTAATAGCTCTTTCATTTCTTTTTTATAATTCAGTTTTATTTACTAACAATTTAATTATCTTCTTAATCTTTTTTTTAATCTCGACATTTGCTTTAGGTGGCTCTTATACAGCAATATCGTATAACGATATTCTTGGAAAATCGGTTAAACAAGAAAGCAGAAAACATTTTTTTTCGTTAAAACAAACAATCAATAGTATAGGTGTATTTTTTTCGGCATTAGTTGTTAGAGATTTAATAAAACGATTTGAATATCCCGATAATTACTCACTATTATTTTTTTGTGCCTCATTACTATTACTAATTGCAACATTAGGATTTTGGAATATTAAAGAACCGGCTTCGAAAATTATTCATAAAAGAAATATAATTGACTTCTTCCGATTAATTCCATCTGAAATAAAAAAGAATCCTAACTTAAAAAATTATTTATTTATAATAAATAGTTTGGGCTTAGGTATAAGCATTTTACCTTTTCTAATTCTTTTTGCAAAAGATAAATTTGGCTTATCGTTTGAACTTATTGGAAATTTCTTACTAATACGAACAATAGGAATGTTAATTGCAAGCTTGTTCTTTTACAAAATAGCACATAAATTTAACTATAAAACTCTTTTAAAAATTAGTTTAATACTTGGTTCATTATTACCTATAATAGCATTATTACTAAGCAATAATCAGCATTCTTATCAGTTTTTGTTTATCTTGTCGGGACTTTTCGTGGCTATTTATAAAATAAGTAATAATGGCGTTTTATTAGAAATATCGACAAACGAAAACAGGGCCTTATATACCGGAATTTCAGGTGCGGGAAGTATTCTTACAACTATTTTCCCTTTGATAGCCGGTTTTTTAATTATCGAATTTGGATATACTGTGGTATTTATTACTATTTCGCTATTAGTATTGTCTAGTTTCTTTTTTGTAAATAAATTAAACTGTAATAAATTATAATAAAAGTTGCCGATTACAAATCAACAACAGCAAATAATACTTAAAAAAATAACAATCTAAAAAAATACTTATGAAATTATTAATGATATACATGAATGAGTTTTCGTATAATCCAACAATAAAAACTATTGAAACTATGCCCGATTATACAGAAGAAAAAACTTACAAAAACATTCAGGCTGCATTTATTCAGGTCGAGAAAAAAGATGAAGAAAACGAATCGGCAGTTAAACGTAAATTATTAAAAAACCTTAAATGGATAGCAGGAAAGAATAATACCAAAGAAATTATCCTTCATTCTTTTGCCCACTTATCGGAAAGTAAAGCAGAACCGGAATTCACAAAATCACTATTCGACAATATTGATGAACGACTTACAAATTCGGGCTTCGATGTTAAACAAACACCTTTTGGATATTTTTTAGATTTAAAGATTAATGCTCCGGGATATTCTCTGGCAAGGGTATTTAAGGATTTGTAAATAATACTAAAGCAAATCTCGATTAAATTTTAAACATCAAAATGTAAGTTGTAAATAAATTCAAAACCCTAAATACTTTTCTTTAGTTATAAGTTTCCTTATTTCAACGAAGCTTTAGTAAAAATATATGCATCGATTTTTTTATCGAAAACAATATCATCGATAATAAATTCTGTACCATCTCCTTTTTTAAGCATATCCTTAAAAACCATTTTCTTTGGATACCATCGATTATCTATTTTTGTAATATTAAAAAGCTCTAATCTTTTTAATAATTTTCCGCTTTTGGCATACAATTCTTCTTTTAAAGGAATATAACGAACTTTATCGACCCACATTTTGCGCATCTGATAATTTACATCTGTTGTTTTTGCCCGAAGTTCAACTATCCAGCAATTTTTTTCATCAACAATTTCTGAACCAATAATTCCGGCATGGTAATCTTCGAGCAACTCGGAGTTATCCATCATGTCTTCGTACGACAAGTCTGAACCCATAAGCGATTGACGAAGCATATGTCCCGAAATTTTAATTATCCTATCGGCAGATGGTGAATAAATCCAGAGTTCATCTGTGAGCTTAAGCATTTTTGTGCCTTTCTCTCTTGCCGGAGAAAGATATTCGGTAAATGATTTCTCGTCGCCCTCGCCCCATGATTTTGCTTCAATAGTTCGTGTTTGACGCGCACCATGTATTACCATTTTTGATGTTGAAATAGTACTTTTAGAAGCCATATTCTTGTCAATTCTTTCTAGAATTTCTTTTCCTGTTATATCCTGTGCTTGAACAATTCCACAAACTACTAATAATAACAATGTTAATATTTTTTTCATTTATTTCTTATTTTATTATTATAAAATTGTATATCCGCTTTTTGACAGAACTTGCCGTTTGATTTTCTTCATTGCCCCATCCCTAAAGGGTGTAAAGAAAATCAATTACTCCTTTTAGGGTCGGGGTAAAATAATTGATTTTCAGTTCAGTTAGCAATGTGTATGTCAAAAAGCGGACAATCATATTATAAAATGTAATTAACTAATATAAAAAAATCTATCTGTTAAAATTTAGGATTAAACTCAAAATTTAATTCACTATTTAAGTATCAAGTTCTTTAAACAACTGTGCTGTTTTACGTTTATATATACCAATTCCCGAAAGCATTGTTCCTAATACAATAGAAAACAAACCGGGAATAAATCCGATATAATAAGCAGTATCAGTAATTTTTGCTCTAAAAACATTTGGCACCATCATTTTCGAACTTTTCATTATATCTCCAATATTAATTCCAACTTCCTGTATCCAGTATGAGAAACCTAGCCCAATTATTGTACCAATAACAGAACCAATAATTCCAATAAAAATCGATTCCAGTATCATTGAACGATAAATATGGCCTTTTTCTTCTCCAATAGCAAGGCGAACTCCTACTTCACCATATCTTCGTAAACCCCCAATTAAACCGGTGTTCCACAATACAATAGACATTGCAAAAATAAATACAAAAACAAGTATGCCAACTAAATTATCGACGTAATCGAAATATCCTGCCATCATAGATTCATTCTTTAATCTTGACATTATAGGAGAAAACTCATCATCTTTGTCAGAATACTTAGCATTGAAAGTTTGTTCAATATTCATGGCTTCCAAATCGTCGTAACTATGAGAATCAAGAAAGCCGAGAATTTCGCTGCAAGCGTCATGCATGTCAAGTGCATCTTGTATCCCTGTAATATCAGCAATCATTCCACTTCTGTCCATCATTTCCATACCAAACTCAATAGTTCCTGCAACAACAAAATTTTGAATTGACATAGCTCCATACATGGTAGATGTTATCAAAGTAACTGTTGATCCCGGTTTAAGCTCAAGCTTATCAGCAAATTCATCACTAAGCAGCACTTCATTTGATTTTTCAGGAAACCGTCCTTTGCGTAATGCATCGCGGATGTTTAATCTATCAATTTCTTTACTGTTTTCCGATAAAAGATCGACAGATATTCCAATAACAATTCCTTGTTTTTTCGTTTCCCCGTTTTTGTCAGGCGAATCTAATAAGCCTCCAAAATTTATTCTCTTCACAAGTTCAAGAGTCGGATAATCTTTGTGTACCTTAGTTATTAACTCATCAACATTTAATAATGCAAGGTCATTAGGTAACTGAGCTTTATTTTTGGCGTAAGCACGAGTCGTTATTTTAACATGACCGGCAGAATAATTTGCTGTAGTTTCAATCATATCGCCCAACACACCTGTCATATAGCAAAACATTAACACTGTAAGCGCAACACCTATAGCAACAATAAGAATCGGCATTAAACTGCGACTCCTGTCTCTTAATAATCCTTTAAATAAAAATCGTATCATTGTATTTTCCCTTTTATTGCGTCTGTAGGTTTCATTTTAGAAATTTTATGAGCAGGCAAATAACTAACAATAGTAGTTATTATTAATATTAACAGTACTGTAGATATTATTAAGCCAAGTCCATAAACGGGGAATATTTTTTCGGCAATTGGGATTCCCATATTATCGCTGCCAGCCGGCATCGACATCCCAACTTTCATTTGCCATAATAGAAATGGAACTCCATAAATTGCACCAACTATTACAGCAAGTATTGCATGCATAGCTCCTTCAACAGTGAAAAGACCAACAACCTGTTTTCTGGTCATTCCCATTGCAATGTAAGTTCCAATCTCTTTTTGTCGTCTAAAAATTGAAAGTACTTGCGTATCGAATATTGCTAACATAGCCAATAGAAGTAAAATTAAATAAAATACAGAACCTCCTACTTTTTTCATTTTTATCAATTCTGTCATCTCTTTCATCAGAAATTCACGACTTTTATACTTCCAACCTGAGATACTATCATTCATTGCAGAATTTTTACCAATTACAAACATAGTAGCTTCACCGGGTGTTTGCATCATTTCTTGAAGATTTTCAAGAGAAATATACATTTGTCCGGCATCTACCATTGGCACATCGCAGCGAAATATTTTTATAATTTTAATTTCTTTTGCATCAAAAGTTCCATTTGCATCGCGCCATCTTATTGTAGTTATATCTCCTTGTTTTAGTTTGCAACTATTTGCCATTCGCTGTCCAATAATAGCAGGTATTTCTTCTGATTTAATATTCAGATCTGAACTTGGTATTGCTATAACTTTTTGATTGGGACTAATTCCCCGCAATACCATACTTTGCAGTCTGCCATCGGGATAAATTGTTCCCTGAGAAATTAATACAGGTGTTACTTTTCCTTCGGAAGTTGTCTTTTGCAATAATTCAGGAATTGCAGCATGACTCTCTTCATAAGAAAAGAAGTCATACGGATCAAAGTTATCTTGCCAATATTGCCCATTACCAACTTCCCAGTCTTGCATATCTAATTTGGCTTGGTAATTCCAACCATCAATAATACCATATTGCCATATAATAAGTATGTATGTAAAAGACAATACAAATACATTGAGCCATGTCCGTAATCCTGCACCAACAAGGTTTCGATAGGCTAATTTTATTGCTAACATAATTATTACTCCTTATTAATTTTAGTTATTTCATCTTTTACAACTTTACCATCTTCAAGGCTAATTTTTCGTTTCAGATATTGTATAACCTTATCGTCGTGAGTAGCAAAAATGAATGTTGTATTAAGTTCTTTATTCAGTTTAAGCATCATTTTAAGGATATTGTGAGAATTAGCAGCATCGAGATTTGCAGTAGGTTCATCAGCCAGAACTATTTCGGGACGTTTTACCATAGCTCTTGCAACAGCAACACGTTGGCATTCACCACCTGAGAGTTGTGCCGGACGCGATTTAACTTTATCGCTTAAGCCCACCCAATCGAGAGCATCTAATACAGCTTTTTTACGCTCCGAAGCATTCATGCTCAATAATAGTAATGGGAATTCTACATTTTCGTATACAGAATAAACCGAAAGAAGATTATATGTTTGAAAGATAAAACCTAAGTGTTTTTTTCGAAGTCCTGCAGCACTTTTAGTAGTTAAATTATCTATTGATTGCCCCATTACAACAGCTTTACCTTCGGTAGCAGTATCGAGAGAACCAATAATATTAAGTAAAGTTGTTTTCCCCGACCCACTTGGGCCAACAATTCCTGCAAATTCGCCGGTACTAAATGTTAAATCAATACCATTTAAGGCAGTAAATTCACCTTTACCAACCGGAAATCGTTTTACAAGATTTGTTATTGATATTATTGAGTTCTGTTCCATATAATTTATTTTATTAGTTGATAGTTTATCTATTGCTTACTATTTTCTAATTAAAATTCTGTATTCTGACTTCTTAATCATTCCCCTTCGACAAGCTCAGTGGATAAGTGAAGCGTTATTTAGTAATTAAAAACCAGCATAATTTGAGCTCCATATCCACCAAAAATATTAGCATCTCCAACATTCTGATATATTTGAAAATTATCGGGATTCCAGAATCCCATCACATATATCATCCAATTATCGTAAGTCCACGAAAAATTAACAAATCGATAAATATCATTATTAGTAAAATCGTAATAAACAATAGTTTGTATATTATTAAAAACATTTAAGGGATAGCTCAACGACACGGCACCAAACTCTATCCCATTACCTTTACTAAAAATACTGTTAGTTCTCCGATATGTAAAATATTCAGTAATCATGTTTAAGCCCTTACCCAAATTAAAGGTATAGTCGGCTCCAATATTTATCAAACGCTGATAGTTTTTATCAGTAAAATCGAGATTCTGATGAATTAATACTGTTTCGAACCACAATCCAATTTCCAGATCGAATTTTCCGTCGAGAGCATATCTATCTTCCGAAAAACCTTTACAATTCGTTAATATAGCCACCGGTGTGCCTTTAAAAATCCCATTACGATGATGATAAGTTAATGCTAACTCTCCTGTTAAAACAGGATATTGTATTCTTCCTCCTATTTCGGGGATCTTATTATCTGATTCAAACATTTCCCATCCTTTAGTATCTTTGTTTCCGTATAAAGTCCATAACCAGACATTTGCATTATTTAAAAAATAATACTTGGCCAAGGCAGCATATACACCATCGGTTAACTGAAGAGGATCTCTTGCATCTATTCTTTCGAACCACATTAATGGGCGTAATAGTGATGCCGAACCAAAATTTATTTTTTGCAATCCTAAACGAAAATCAAACTGATTTCCCGATAATCCAAACTGCAAACGATAAGGCTTAATTTTATAATCGGTATCGATATTATCGTTAGCATTTAACAAAGCACTTCCATATGCATTTGCCGATAAGTTTGTTTTAAATACTAAGTTGTTATTTATATTATTTGAACTCGTAAAATCGGGAATATATCGCAGTCCTGTCTGAGCTTGAAAAGGATTATTAAAATTAAATATCGACCAAGTAGAAACTTGTCCGCTAAAATCTATTTCCTGCCCATTTACAACATTTATACAAGCAAAAGAAAATAAGCATAATAGCAATATGTTTATTTTTAATTTATTCATTATTTCTAGGTAAAATACCATAAAAAAAGAAATTTGTTAATTCCATAATCATATCCTGCGGATTATCATATATTTTCCCCAATTGTTCATCTTTAACCATTTCTTGAAGATAATTTAAGAAAAACAGTATAAATTTAGGGTTAATGTCTTTTCTTATATCTCCTTTTTTTTGTGCTTCAAAATAATCGTTTAACACTAAGTTCATCGTTTCTTGTTTCTTTTGCTGAAATAATGTTAACATATCAGAATCGGCATAACGAATATAATCGTTAAGAAATTCATTGCTAATATTCTGTGTTGCTTCTAGCTTTAAATCAATTGTTTTTTTTACCTTTTCAGGAAAAGGAATATCACTATCCATTATGTTGCGATATTTCTGCATAGTTTTATCAGTAATATTATTGATAAAAAATTCTACCAGCTCCAATTTATTTTTAAAATGCTTATAAAAAGTCATCTTACTAACATTAGCATCTTTACATATCTCTTCAATGGTTATCCGTTTAAAACCATGTTTCCAAAAAAGCTCTTTTGCCACTATCAATATCTCTTTCAATTTTTGATCTTCTATACTTTCCATGTTTACATTTACGTTTTTTGTATTTCCTTACCTTTTTCGTACAATTTACGTAATTTCGTATACTAATGTCAATTATTTTTTAATATTTTTGATAAAAACATTGCATAAAATTTTATAAGTCTTATTATTATTAAAAATTAAAATGATTGTCAGCTTTTTGACATACACATTGCTATCTGAACTGAAAATCAATTTTTTTACCCCGACCCTAAAGGGAGTAATTGATTTTCTTCACACCCTTTAGGGATGGGGCAATGAAGAAAATCAAGCGGCAAGTTCTGTCAAAAAGCGGATATACAAAAAATTAAACTTTCAAACCAAGTCATATTTTTATATGAAAGCATCGGAAATAGTTAATAATATAAAAAACTTTTGCACCGAAAATGCAGATGAAAAAATTATAAAAAAATATTCGTATTACTTTAAAGGCGAATATAATGTTGTAAATAGCAAATTTAAAATCATCAGTTTTTCGCAAAGGTAAATCACCACTTTTTAATGCTTGTTTTCCGGTGTAAAATTCTTTGTAGAATGTAACGAAACAAAGAATTTTACTAATTGCGTTTTCATCATCATCATTTTTTATTAAAAATATAAACAATTGTTGTTATAACACCAAATAGGAGGGATAAAAACAATAGAGTATACATAATCGTTATTCACAAGCAAAAGAAAATAAAAATCATGAGTTTTTAACTTATGATATATTAATAGTTATCGGCATCAACATAATATAACTATGAATATTTTAATAGTTAAAATAAAAATGTTACATTTACATTAACTTATGATATATTAATAGTTAATATTAAAAAACGATATTAACTATGCGTATTCTAACAATTAAAACGATAGAATGATGGATAATTGGTTATTTTTAACAGAGCAAGAAATCTTAGAAGAAATGGGCAAAAGGCTCAAAAAAATAAGATTACAGCATAATCTTACTCAAAAAGAAATGAGCGAGGAAGTTGGTTTAAGTGTTTCAACTATTAGTCTTATAGAACACGGAAAATCTACAACGGTTGAAAGTTTAATAAGAATTTTAATGAGGTTAAATAGAATTAAAGATTTAGAATCTGTATTTAGAGTTGGGGAAAATTTAGAGTTGAAGTTAAAATTTGAGAAAGCAAAATTAAAGTCAGAAAGAAAACGAGCGTCTAAAAAAATAAAATAGTTATGATAGTACAAGTAAAACTGTATGACGAAGTATTAGGCACAATAGAGTGGAATGAAAATAAAGGTAGCTCTACTTTTCAATATAGCAATGAAGCACTAAATAGAAAAATAGAACCTTCTCCTATAATAATGCCTACACAAGAAAGAATATTTGAGACAAATCGAGACCATATCAACTTTCATAATTTACCTTATTTATTATCGGATTCAATGCCAGATGATTTTGGCAATATAATGATGAAAGAATGGTTAAAGCAGAGAAAATTATCTATTGATAGTATAAACCCTGTTGACAGATTAACTTATATAGGCAGAAGAGGCATGGGAGCTTTAGAATATGAACCTGCTGATAGTAAAGAGAATAACAATTACAATGTAGATATTAGTGAATTATTAGAAGTTACAAAAAGAGTTTTAGAAGACAAAAAGAAAACTTCTTATAATGATATTAATAAAGATAGTTTATCTGATATTTTAAGAATAGGAACTTCTGTCGGAGGAGCACGAGCAAAGGCTTTAATTGCTATTAAGTTCAATTCAAATAATAAAATTATAGAAATTAAACCAGGGGATATTATTCAACCGGAAGATTATTCATATTGGCTTCTTAAAATAGATGGAGCTAATGAAAAAACTTTAGGAGAAGCTGAAGGACTTGGTAAAATCGAATATGTTTACTATTTATTAGCAAAAAAGGCTGGTATTGAAATGTCTGATAGCAGATTATTTGAAGAAAATAACAGGTTTCATTTTTTGACTAAACGTTTCGACAGAACAGACAAAGGAGATAAAATTCATATGCAAACCTTTGGGGCTTTAGCTGGGATTGACTATAAGATTCAAAAGGCAAGTAGTTATGAAACATTGTTTAGAGTTATGAAAAGGCTCAGGCTTCCATATTATCAATTTGAACAACAATACAGACGAACCTTATTTAATGTAATAGCTCGAAATCATGACGACCATGTAAAAAACTTCTCTTTTCTAATGGATAAGGAAGGCAAGTGGAAAATATCTCCTGCTTACGATGTTAATTATTCATATAGTCCAGGTGGTACTTGGACAAATGTTCACCAATCATCTATAAATAGCAAATTTGATAATTTCACAAGAAATGATTTATTAAACTTGGGTAAAACATTTGGCATAAAAAAAGCCAATCACATTTTAGATGAGATTTTAACAGCAGTAAATCAATGGTCTAAAATAGCTACAGAGATAGATATTCCAAAAAAAGAAATAGAAGCAAGGAATAAAGTTTTAAGAGTTAACAATTTCAATAAATAAAGGACAGAAAATGATTAGAAGAATAATTGCCAGTGTCTAACAAAAAATATAGTGCATTTGGCAGAAAGCACTAAAAATGAAGAAAAAAGCAAAATTTAAACTTTTTTACGTAACGGAGTGGAGTAAAAATGTTTAAATGTGTGGTTGTATTTTTTTCAAATTGCACGGCAGTGCAAAAGAGCGCAAGCAAAAAAATGTTTTTCTGTCATTAAAAACTAAACCAATCAACTAAAATAAATTAGTTGTCAAACCGAGATTATTTTTCATTAATTATTTCTTTGTCAAAATGAGATGAAGTAACATGAATTATTTTTTTTACGCATTATTTGTAACGTTCCACCCGCTCGCGCGGACTTGTAGTCCGGGCAACAAGCAAAATAGGAAAGGTTAGAAAAGAGTAAAAATGACAAAAAAATGAAAAGGCACGGATAACATATCCGCGCCAGCTAGGTTTCCGCCTTGTTTCATTGTCCACCATTGAACAACATTATTAAGATAAAACTTAGTCAGCGAACTACAAAACCCCGCATTGAATTTAAACGCGTGTTAGGCTTTGTTCGTTTTATTTTATGAATTTATATCGTGTTGTATTTTTATCTCCAATTTTCTCCAACAATCCTTTTTCAATAGCAAATTTAAAATCCCTGCTTGCAGTTGCACCTGATATTTCTTTAAAGTATCTGAGATATTCCTTTCGGGAAAAGAAATTCTCTTTGATTATAGATTTATAGATTTTAATTCTATCCAAATTAGTCAATGCTATATTTTGCGTATTCAATAAATCTTCTAATGATTCTTGTATTACTTCTAACATAAACTCAATGAATAATGTGGATTGACCTGTATTATCTGATTCCCCCAATGCTTCATAATATTTGTCTTGTCGCTCCTTTATTATTGTCTCTATTGGTAAAAATTCAAAAACTGGATATTTATCTTTCAAAATTAAAGTTTGCCAAAGTCTCCCCATTCGTCCATTTCCATCAATAAAAGGGTGAATAAACTCTAATTCATAATGAAAAACACAACTCTTAATTAATATCAAGTCGTTATCCATTTTAAGATAATCGAATAACTCAGTCATTAATGGCTTTAGCATATCTCCTTGTGGTGCAATATGTGCTATTTCTGAACCTTTAACAATTCCAACAGATTTACTTCTTAGTCTTCCTGCTGATTCAATGATTCCATCCATTAATATTGAATGAGCTTTACAAAAGGAATTATAACTATATGGATCTAATTTGTCAATGGAGTTATAAACAGCAATAGTATTTTTTACTTCTAATATATCTTTCTTTGATCCAAGAATTCGCTTATTTTCAATAATTGATGTTATTTGTTCAATTGATAATGTATTACCTTCTATTTCTAATGAAGAGTGAATTGTTTTAATACGATTTCTTTTTCTTAATTCTGTTGGTGGTTTATGTAAATGAGCTGAATTAACTTCTCCAATCTTTTCTGAAATTGATGCAATTAAGGAAAGTATTTTTTTTGTTATTTGATATGGTGGTTTCATAATAATTAATTGATAGTATCATTTGATAGTATCAAAGATATGATTTTATAT
>CAZDCZ010000018.1:0-39607 GCA_964504155.1 uncultured Bacteroidales bacterium
ATATAGTATAAAATCAATGTATAATTAGTAAATATATTTAGAGTGAAAAATAATTTAAGTCCCGAAAAATTTAGAAATTATTAATGAGATGATTTCTAATACAAGAACAGGTTTTAAATATTGAGTCCACTCCGAAAAGCCGCTAAGAGGTTAACTTTATAAAAAGACTGAAAGCTATAAATCTGTACGTCAGTTTGTTATAAATCCGATAAGCGGCTATAAATTGACAACTATAGTTTTCGGAGTAGTCCCAATATTCAAGTTTTAATTTTTTATTATGGGGCTGGATAACTTTTGCAGGAGGTCAGGGGGTATATTATGTATTGCTGAAATTTACAGAGTATAAGTATCCACATATTTCATGGTCTGTTGTAATAGTAGGGATAATTATTTATGTTGTTGTTGGAATAGTTAAGGGGAAAAGGAGTAAAGTAATAAGTCATTTTGTGAGAATACATATTTATGTTTGGTGTGCGTTTAATTTGTTATATATAGTTTTTTGTTATGCGTTAAGTAATTGGGGGTTAAAATAATTCCGAAAAATCAATATTTGTGTAATCATTGTTTTTAAAGAGGGGAACTTCTATTAATGGAACTCGAGGAAAATGTTTCCTGAGAAATTTACCTATTACTTCTAAAGTATCTTTTTGAATAAATGAATTGTTAGCAGGATGATTATTATATATTAATCCTGCTAATTTTATTTTTCGCTTATAACAAATTTCCAAACTCATTAAAGTGTGATTTATACTGCCTAATTTAGGAGAAGTTACTAAAATAAGCGGGTAATTGTGTTCTTCAATAAAATCTATAATATTTACTTTGTTGTTGATGGGAACATGTAATCCTCCGGCTCCTTCGAGCAATACCGTGTCGAAATTATCGTTTAAAATTTTTGTGTTTCTATCGATAATAGAACAGTCTATTTCTGTATTTTCGAGTTTAGCCGAGAGATGTGGCGAGGCAGGAAGTTTAAATACATAGGGGCAAGTAATTTTGTTTTTATCTTCGGCAAATAATATTTTATTCATTATTTTGCGGTGAGTAATAATATCGTCTGCAATACCACTAGTCCCTGTTTGTACTAGTTTTTGGGTAATAATATTTTTGTTTATGCTTAATAAATACTTCGCTATTAAGCCGGTAGCAATTGTTTTTCCGCAATCGGTATCTATTCCGCTAATAAAATATGTTTTTTCCATTGTTATGATGTATATGTTTTTTGTGCAATAATATATATTGGATTATAGCTCAATTCAAATTTGGTTTGTGTATTATTTAATTCACGATATTTATAATCGAATGTTTTTAAATCTGATGCTTTCCATTTTTTATTAGAATTGCCGTTTACTCCGGTAAATTTCATATGTTTAAGTATCTGTATTGGCTCCGAGAAAGTTAATACATGATTCTCTTCAAAAATATTTTTTACCTGAAAATTTTTCGATACTATTTTGTTTATTTGCTCAATCGATAGATATTCTAATCCGCTATTAGTTGTTGCGCGTATTTCTTTCAAATTCTTAGGGCCAAAAGTTGTAAAAGCTAATATGCCGCCGGGAGCTAATAAATTATATGTTTTATTAATGAATGTTTCAAAATTATTGAACCATTGAAAAGTTGATGTAGAGATAATTAAATCTAAGTTATTCTCAAAATTAATATTTTCAGCATCTCCGCCAAGAAATACCCAATTTGAGAATTTTCTTTTATCGAAAATAGATTTGATATTTTCAATATTTTCTTCAACAATATCGTTAATAAGATATTCTGTTGGAGAAAAATTATTAATAAAATCGCGTGTAAGAAATCCTGTTCCACATCCTATTTCAAGAACTTTTTTAGTTTTTATAGAATATTTTTTGAGTTCGAAAATAAAATTACTGCATATTTTTTCCTGAACAGTAGCATTTGTATTGTAAGTGCTTACACTTTTACGAAAACAATTTTTCACCCTTTCTTTATCAACCATAATAAATTATAATTTTTGCGATTAAAATTTCTCATTAATAATGTCATCCCAAGTTTCTGTTTGTGTAAATGGAAAATGTGGAATATTTGTAATTAATAATTTCGTTTTTGCTTTTTGTACCCAAAATTGCTTTTGATTTTTAATTGTGAATATCTGGTCTTTTTCTCCGCAAATAGCTGTATCCCAATTAAATGTAGTTATAGATTCGTGTTTTAGAATTTTGTCCGTTAAATATAATATTTCGTTCTTCTGGTCTGCCGATTCTCTTTTTGGAAGGCAATCGGAAAAATCGTTAAGACATGTTTTTCCACTGAACATACGTAGCCAAAATTTCTGTTTATTTTTATCATTCCAATTATTTGCTGTTCCTTCAAATATATTTTTTGGAATACCGTACATATTATCGATAGGTAATGAGGTTCCGTTTATGGCAATGCTTTTCTCTATTTTTATTTCTACGTTATTAATAATTCGTTCTGCAGCCCATACTCCAAGCGACCACGCAATAACATATATCTTATCGTAACTATCGTAATTATTATCAAAATATTTTATATCGGTATAGTTATTAAACATACAAATGTCGTAGCCCAAGGGCTTAATGTGTTGTACTATATTTTTATCCATTCCCCAACCATTGAAGAAAAGAATTAATTTCTTAGCAGAGTTTTTATTTATCCAAGTTATGTTCATAAAATATTGTGTTCTTGTTTTATATTATTAATTGCATTTGTAATATTAATAATGTCGGTATTCTGCAAATCGGCTTTTATCGAGAACCGTAGTCGTGCTGTTCCTTTTGGTACAGTAGGATGCCTTATGGGTAATACAAAGAAACCTTGGTTTTGTAATTCTTCTGCAAATTGTATTGCAATATCATTCTCTCCTAAAATAATAGGGATAATATTACTTTCGTGAGTTTCGATGTTTAAGTTTGCACAAAAGGTTTTAGTGTATTCTTTTAAGCGTTTTCTTTCTTCCGAAAAACCAGGTAATTTATTAATAATAAAATTTGTCCATGCAACATTTATCGGTGGTAGAGCTGTTGTGTAAATCAGACTACGCGATGTGTTAATTAAATATTTTTTTATCACATCATTACAAATTGCAAATGCACCTTGCGATGCTAAAGCTTTACCAAAAGTACCGACAATAATATCGATATCGCTTATTAACGATAATTCTTCGGCATAGCCCAATCCGTTGTTTCCGCGAGCTCCAACCGCATGAGCTTCGTCTAAATACAGTATTGCATTATACTTATTTTTTATCTCAACTAACCGTTTTATATCAGTAATATCTCCATCCATGCTAAAAATGCTTTCGCTGATAATAAAAATCTTTTCTTTTCTTTTCGAATATTTCTCGAGTAATCGAATAAGATGTTCGTAATCTTTATGATTGTATCGTTTTGTTTCGGAATTGCACAATTTTAATCCGTCAATAATACTGGCATGAACAGATTTGTCGGCTAATATTAAATCGTTCTTTCCACATAATGCCGGTAATATTCCAACATTTGCATGATAACCGCTATTGAAAACAAGACATGCTTCACGCTGATATAGATTTGCTAAATTATTTTCAAGTTTCTGATATTCTTTATGATTTCCGGTTAGTAACCGAGATGAGGAAGAACTGAAATTCAAATTGAAGAAATCAGAGTTTTCAATAAATTCTCTTTTTAATTCTTTGTTCGATGCTAAACCAAGATAATCGTTAGACGAAAAATTTATTAAATCCCCATCATCAGAAGATTGTCGTAAGCTTCTGTAATTAGAATTTATTTTTAATGTATTTAGTATTTCAGAATAATATTTATACATAAGGACTAATTATTTTTCACAACTTTTAATAATGATTGGGTTAATGTCTTTAGTTCTTTTGGGCTAATAATATATGGTGGCATAATATAAACCAGCTTACCGAAAGGACGTACCCATATGCCATGGTCGATAAATTCTTTTTGAATTTTTCCCATATTTACATTATGTTTCATCTCAATAACTCCAATAGCACCCAAAACACGTACATCAGCCACATTATCGTATTTTTTTGCATCAGATAAATTATCTTTTAATTGTTTTTCAATGCTTTTTATTTTCTCTTCCCAGTTGTACGATAATAACAGATTTATATTTGCTAAAGCAATAGAGCAAGCCAATGGATTGCCCATAAAAGTAGGCCCATGCATAAAAACTCCGGGCTTACCTGTCGATATTATATCTGCAATTTTATTACTTGCAAGTGTTGCAGCTAATGTTAAGTAGCCTCCTGTTAGAGCTTTCCCAACGCACATAATGTCGGGTTCGATATTAGCATGATTGCATGCAAAGAGTTTGCCTGTACGTCCAAATCCTGTTGCTATTTCATCGGCAATAAGTAGAATATTATATTCATCGCATAATTGTTTTACTTCGACAAGATATTGTGGATGATAAAAGTGCATCCCTCCGGCGCCTTGTACTATTGGTTCTAAAATTATTGCTGCAATTTTTTTATGTTTTTTTTCAATAATTTTTTTCAACGATTTTATGTCATTATTATCATATTTATCGTAAAAACCACATTTTGGAGATTGAGCAAAATTTTGTTCAGGAAGTGCTCCTTTAAATATTTGATGCATTCCTGTTTCGGGGTCGCATACCGACATAGCATGCCAAGTATCACCATGATAGCCCTTACGCAGAGATAGGAACTCTTTTTTCGATTGGTTTTTTAATGAATGCCAATATTGGAGTGCCATTTTCATTGCCACTTCTACTGCTACAGAACCCGAATCGGAGAAAAAGACTTTCTGTAAATTCGAAGGTGTAATATCTATTAGTTTCTTTGCTAAATTAACTGCCGGTTCGTGAGTTATGCCACCAAACATTACATGCGACATATTATCTATCTGATTTTTTGCAGCATCATTTAACACTTTGTTATTATATCCGTGAATGGCTGACCACCAGCTCGACATACCGTCGATAATTTTTTTACCATTAGCCAATTCCAGATATACACCATTAGCTCTTTTTACTTGGTAGCATGGTAATGGATTAATTGTTGATGTATATGGATGCCATATATGTTGTTTGTCGTATTCGAGTATATCTGTAGTGTTCATAATTTTTATTTCAAAAGTCAAATAATTAATATTTAAATTGAAAACCCTGCGTCTTCAAAATTTTTAATATCATCTTTTACAGTACTACCTAATGTTGTTAGTAAATCTCCAACTATCGACGCATTAATTCCGGCTTTTAGTGCTTTATGTTGATAGTCTTGAATTAATAATCGTCCACCTGCAAAACGTAACATGGCATCGGGATTTATAAATCGGAAAAGTGCAATAGATGTGAGTACTTCTTCTTCGCTAATTTGTTTTATACCATAAAGCTTAGTTCCTTTTATAGGATTTAAAATATTTATTGGAATAGATTTTATATTCAAATCACGCAAAGTAAATGCTAGTTCTATTCGTTGTTTGAATGTTTCGCCCATTCCAATAATTCCACCCGAACAAGTATTTAAACCTATTTCTTGAGCCAATTTTAAGGTTTCTATCTTTTCGTCTATTGTATGTGTAGTGCAAAGATTTCTGAAATGCGATGGTGCTGTCTCTAAATTACAATGATAGTTTTCTACACCGGCATTTTTTAGTTCAATTAATTGTTCTTTGTTTAATAAACCCATCGAAGCGCATAAACCAATATTAGTGTTTTGTTTAATTTTATCGTAAATATTTATTAGCGATTCTAAATCGGTATTATTTACTTTTCTACCACTAGTAACTAGAGAATGTTTACTTACTTTGCAGTTAACGCTTCTTGTTGCATGTTCAACAGCAATCTCAGAATCGATAATCTTATATATATCAATTTGGGAATTGTTATGTGCCGATTGGCTGCACCATTTACAATCTTCTGAACATAAACCCGATTTGGCATTTGTTATAGAGCATAGTTCAAATTTATTGCTGCAGAAGTGTTTCCTTATATTATTTGCCGAATTATATAATGTGTATTTGTGTTTTGTTGTTGAGAGTTTTAAAGCTTCGTCAAAATTTATTTTATTTCCGACAATAATTTTTTTCTCGAGATTTATAATTTCGTCTTTTTTCATTAATTAAAATTTTTACATAAAAAACCCTGTCGAAATAACATTGTTATTTGCGACAGGGTTTGAATAAACGTGTTTATATTTTAAGTTTAATATAATTTTATTTGCATGATTTATCTTATCGTTATTAGCCGAAATAAAAGATAAAAATATAGTGCTAATTGTATCAATAATCGATAAAAGTGGCAATAATAATAGTAATGTTATTTCATCAGAAAATAGTTGAATTATGTTATTTGTATTTCCATTCGATGAAAAATTCAATATACATTCCGACGAGTTAGCTTTTTTAATAGCTTGATTACTTGTATCAATAGAAAGATGTCCAATCTTAATAATCATGCCAAGTGAAGAGAATATTGCATAGCTTTTCCCTGTCCATTTTTTAAAGACTATTGGTAATGATAATATGTTTGAATTATTTTTCATTTGAGCCGACAAATATAAATAAAATAAGGGAGTAATTAACTCCCTTGTTTTATGTTATGCAAACGAAAAAGGCTTATATTAATATAATAAAAAGTGCTTTTATTTGTTTATAAATAAATCCGAACTATGTCTTATGGATTTACATATTTTTTAAAAAATTTGTAATATTATCTTCGATTCTATCGCTAATATTTTCTACCGATTCTTTTACAAATTTATCTCCTGTAATTTTTTCGTATAGTTCAATATATCTATCAGATACTTGATTAATGAATTCTTTGTTTATCTCAGGAATTTCTTGTCCTTCTTTTCCTTGGAAATTATTTTCGATTAACCATTCACGAACAAATTCTTTCGATAATTGTTTTTGTGGTTCGTTATTATTGAATCGTTTTTCGTAACCCTCCAGATAAAAATAGCGAGAAGAGTCAGGAGTATGAATTTCGTCGATAAGATATATTTTGTTCCCTTTTTTGCCAAATTCGTATTTTGTGTCAACTAAAATTAAACCTTTTTCGGTGGCAATTTGTGTTCCTCTTTCGAATAATTGAAGAGTATAATCTTCAAGTTTTTCGTAATCTTCTATCGAAACAAGTCCTTGTTTAATAATCTCTTCTTTCGAGATATCTTCATCGTGTCCAATGTCGGCTTTTGTTGTAGGAGTGATAATTGGTTTTTCAAATTTCTGATGTTCTTTCATTCCTTCGGGAAGTGCAATGCCGCATATTTCACGTTTCCCTTCTTTATATTCTCTCCAGGCATGTCCTGTAAGATATCCACGAACAACCATTTCTACTTTAAATGGCTCGGCTAAATGACCAAACATTACGTTTGGATCGGGAGTTGCTATTTTCCAATTTGGAACAATATCGGTTGTTGCATCGAGAAATTTATCAGCAATTTGGTTTAAAACTTGACCTTTGTAAGGTATTCCTTTCGGAAGGATTACATCAAAAGCAGAAATTCTATCGCTAACAACCATAATTATATAGTTGTTGTTAATTGTATATACATCACGGACCTTACCTTTATATACTTTTGTTTGATTAGGTAAATTAAAATCTGTTTTAACTAAAGCTTGGTTCATATTTTTTTTTTAAGATTAAGTATTTTTATTATATGCTTTAACTATATGTTTTACTAAATTATGTCTTATAATGTCTCTTTCGTCAAATTTTATAAATGAGATTCCTTTTATGTCTTTTAAAATTTCGGATGATTGTATAAGACCCGATTTTGTATGTGTTGGTAAATCTATTTGTGTAATATCTCCTGTAATAATAAATTTAGAATTTTTCCCCATACGTGTTAAAAACATCTTAATTTGTTTGGTGGTTGTGTTTTGTGCCTCGTCGAGAATTACAAATGCATTTTCTAATGTGCGTCCTCGCATATATGCTAGTGGTGCAATTTCAATAAAATCTTCATCAATTAGTTCTTCTAATTTTCGAGGATGCACCATATCTAATAATGCATCGTATAAAGGTCGCAAATATGGGTCGAGTTTTTCTTTTAAGTCACCGGGTAAAAATCCCAGATTCTCACCGGCTTCAACAGCCGGACGTGTTAAAATAATTTTCTTTACTTCTCTATTTTTGAAAGCTCTTACTGCAAGAGCAATGGCAGTATATGTTTTGCCTGAACCGGCAGGACCAATAGCAAAAACCAAATCGTGGTTATTATAGGCTTCAACAAATTTTTGCTGATTTATTGTTCGTGCTTTTATTGGTTTCCCATTATTGCTGTATAATATTGCTCCATCTTTCGATTCTTTTTTCGATAATAAATTAAAACCATCAGTTTTTAATAATTCATCAAATTCATCATCGTTAATTGTATTAAATTTCTGAAAGTAATCTGTTAATAATTGAATTTTATCTTCGAGAGATGTAATATCTTTATCTGTACCTTTTACTTTAATCTCAATGTCGCGAGCAATTATTTGCAATTTTGGAAATATTTGTTTAATTTCTTCTAAACGAATATTGTTTATCCCATAAATATTTATTGGATCGATTCCTTCTAAATATATTATTTTGTTTAACATATATTATTTACTAAATATTGTTTATTTTTGAATCACAAAAGTAAATTTGTTTATCCTTGATTTGTTAAACCCCAAAGTTACATTTTTACTTTATTTTGAACATTGAAAAAAATAAAAAAATCATTTTTTATTAACATTTATTGAAAATTAAAGGATTTTAAAAATATATGCCAATAATTACATTAACAAGCGACTGGAGTAAAGATGATTTTTATGTGGGAGCGGTAAAAGGTTCAATATATAGTGCTGTTAATTTGGTTAATGTTGTTGATATTACACATAATATTTTGCCGTTTAATATTGCGCAAGCAGCCTTTGTATTAAGTAATAGTTATAAATATTTCCCTAAAGGGAGTGTGCATATTATTGGAGTTAAGTCGGAAAGCGATTCTGAAAATAAATATTTAGCTGTTAAGTATAACGATCAATTTTTTTTAAGTGCCGATAATGGAATATTTAGTCTGCTTTTTAAGGATAAGGCAGAATTAATATATAAAATTAATATAGAAAATGAAATAACTACTTTTCCAACACTTTCTGTTTTGGTAAAGCCTGCTTGTAGTTTAGTTCAAAATGCAGATTTGGAACTTGTCGGAGAAAAGGTGTCGGACTATAAAAGATATGTTCCATATAGGGCTACTATTGACGATTCTCAAATTTCAGGTAGGATAATTTATGTCGATTCGTTTATGAATGCCATAACAAATGTATCTAGCGAACTTTTTTATAGAATAGGACAGGAGCGACAGTTCAGTATTTTTGTGCAAAGCAATAAATATCTTATTAATAAAATTAACAAAACATATCAAGAAACGAGTCAAGGAGAATTGCTAGCTTTGTTTAATTCGGCAAATTTGCTCGAGATAGCAATTAATGGAGGCAATTTAGCTCAATTGCTTAATATTGATACAAATTCTACCATAAGAATAAATTTTTATAATAAAAAAGTATGAAAGATGAATTAATTGCTTTCGAAAGATTGTTAAATATTATGGACGAGTTAAGAGAGAAATGTCCATGGGATAAAAAGCAAACAATAAAAAGTCTTAGAAGTCTTACTATTGAAGAAGTTTACGAATTAGTCGAAGCAATTAGTGAAAACGATTTTTCCGAAATAAAGAAAGAATTGGGAGATGTTTTGCTTCATATTGTTTTTTATTCGAAAATAGCTTCAGAAAAGAAATTGTTTGATATTACTGATGTTATTAATGGGATTTGTGATAAATTAGTATTTCGTCATCCACATGTATTTGGAAATATTAGTGTTAAAGATGATAAAGAAGTTGAAGAAAATTGGGAAAAACTAAAAATAAGTAAAAAGGGAGGGGGTAAAAGTGTTTTGTCTGGTGTTCCTTCGGCGTTACCTGCTTTAGTTAAGGCAAATAGAATTCAGCAAAAAGTCAGAGGAGTAGGTTTCGATTGGGAAAAGAAACATCAAATTTGGGATAAAGTTTTTGAAGAGCTAGATGAATTAAAAACAGAAATTGATTCGTTTAATAAAAATAAGATAGAAGCAGAGTTTGGCGATTTGTTATTTTCGGTTATTAATGCTGCTCGATTATATGATGTTGATCCGGAAAGTGCCCTAGAAAGAACAAATAAAAAGTTTATAAAAAGATTTAATTATCTCGAGAAAAACACAATTAAGAAAGGAATTTCGTTAAAATCAATGAGTCTCGACGAAATGAATGTTATTTGGGAAGAAGCAAAACAATTTGATTAGTAAATATTTTGTGTGATTATTTTTACTATTTTTATTTGAATTATTCAAATAAAAAGTTTTAAAAGAATAGAAGTTGATGGTGTAATGATAAATGATGTTAAATATATTGAATTAAATAAGAAAATTGAGGAGTTAGAAAAAGAGAATATTTTTCTTAAGAAAAAACTTGAAGAGAAAATTGCTTACGAAAATGAACTTACCGATAGCAAAAAAACTTTAGAGAATATTTTCGATAAAGTTTCTATCCCAATATTTACAAAAAATCCCGATGGAATATATACAAATTGCAATAATGCTTTTGCTGAGTTTGTTAATCTAAAGAAAAATCAAATTATAGGCTTTTCCGTATTAGATATTATTGTTGAAGATGAGGCAAATTATTTTGCAAAGAAAGATGCTGATATGTTTGCCGGAGAAACTAAGCAGTGTTATGAGAAAGAGATTTTAAATTTTCAAGGGAAAGATAAATGTTTTATTGTAAATAAAATCATTTATAAAGACTCAAAAACAAATAAAAATGCAATATTAGGGATGTTAATAGATATTACAGAATTAAAAAAAACAGAAAAAGACCTAAAAGAAAGTAAGGAGTTTTTTGCAAATATATCTAATAATATGCTCGATATGATTTGTATTACTGATTCTAATGGTAATATAACGTATGCAAATCCGTCTTATGAAAAGAATCTTGGGTATAAATCTGCTGAATTCTTAGGGTGTAATATTTTTGATTTTATTCATCCTAAAGATAGAAATTTAGTTAATAAAGAATTTATAGAGAAACTTAAGAATAAGAAATCAGGAATAATTGAATATCAATTTAAAGATAGTAGTGGTAATTATAGGTGGTTAGAAAGCACAGGGAATTCATTAATTGATGAAGAAGGGAATATATATGGAGCAATATTTGGAACAAGAGATATTTCAAAAAGTGTAAAATCAAAAGAAAATTTGAATTTTCTTTTTAATGCAGCTTTATCGTTTCTTCAATTAATATCTCTCGACGATATTTTTGATTTTATTCTCGAGAAATTTTCATCTCTATTTCCTGATAGTGTTATTATTTTGAGTAAATATTATACTGAGAATTCAAATGCTCTGAAAATAAAATCAGTAACAGGTTGTGATAATCTGAAAGAAATAGAAGGTGAAAAAATTATTTTACCAAACAAGTTGTTATCTGAAATAAATTTATACGATGGAAAGGTTAATGTTATAGATTCGAAATATTTTAATGTTGATTTTGGCGATAACGAGATGTTAAGTTTTAAAGCTATAATAGAATCTTTAAGAGTAAAAAAAGTTTATTATGCAGGATTGTCGCTTAAAAACGAGCTTTTTGGAAGTATTGCGATATTTCCAAAAGATAAAAAAGAAATTGAAAATATAATAGCAATAAAACAATTACTGTATCAAGCATCAATAGCTTTATATCGTCAGAAAATTGAGAGCGATTTAATAGTAGCGAAAGAAAATGCAGATAAACTAAAATCTGCTTTTCTTACTAATATGTCGCACGAAATACGTACTCCTATGAATGGAGTATTAGGTTTTACTCAGTTGTTGTTACGTAAAAAACAGCCAGAAGAAAAAGCAAAAAGATATTTAAATCTTATTTACGATAATAGTAAACAATTGTTAAATATTATTAACGATATTATTGATTTATCGAAGATTGAAGCAGGCCAATTAAATATTAATAATTCGAAATTTAATTTGAACGAATTAATTTATTCGATATCTAGTTTTTTTAAAAAATATAATTCTAATAAAATAAATTCCGAGATAGAATTTGGTTGTTATACTAGTTTGCAGGATAATAAAAGCGAAATTCTAGCCGATAAGAATCGATTATTTCAGATTTTAATAAATCTTTTAGATAATGCTTTCAAATTTACAACAAAAGGAAGTGTTAGTTTTGGATATAATATTAATTATAAAGAAAATACTATAGAATTTAGTGTTAGAGATACGGGAATTGGTATAGCCGAAGAGCATACAGAAGTTATTTTTCAGAGGTTTATGCGAGGCGATAGTGAAAATACTAGAAAATATGGAGGAACAGGATTAGGCTTGAGTATATCAAAGCAACTTGTAGAATTAATGGGTGGTAAAGTTTCTGTAGAGTCGACATTGGGTAATGGGTCGGTATTTAGTTTTACCGTACCGTATAAGTCAGTTATAATGCTTGAAGAACAAAAAGCAAAAATAGTAGTAAATGATATTGATTGGTCTGATAAAACTATTTTATTGGTAGAAGATGATTATCCTAGTTATATATTTATTGAAGCGGCCTTAGAAAAAGTTAAGGTAAATTTATTGTGGATAGAGAAAGGGAACACTGCTTTAGAAATGTGTAAAGTAAATAAGAAAATAGATCTGATTTTAATAGATATTCGGTTGCCCGAAATCAATGGATATGAATTGACTAAAAAAATCAGAAAATTTAATCCTGATATTCCAATAATTGCTCAAACAGCAAATACAATGGAAGGAGATTGGCAAAAAGCCTTAAGTATGGGGTGTAACGATTATATAAGTAAGCCTATAGATATTAATTTACTTATAAAGAAAATTAGTAAATATTTCGATAAAAAATAATAACCCCATTTTAAAATTTATACATTTTCTAGGGTAGAGACATAAAAAAGAAAACTTCTTTCAAACATACTTTGAAAGAAGTTTTTTGTTTAATGTATTATCTTTTTTTATAAGTCTTTTTTCTCTTCAGTTTCTTTAGCTTCTTCAGTTTCTTCAGTTTCTTTAGTTTCTTTAGAAAAATCTAATAATTCAAATTTCTGAAGAATATTATACCAATTCACAAGTTTTTTAATGTCAGAAACATAAACTCTGTCTTCGTCATATTCCGGTAATACTTCCGACATATAAGATTTTAATTCGTTTGCCGAAGATTTGTGATTTATTGCTTCTTTTCCATTTTCTTTATCATATATTTTTTTTAATACATCTTTTAATGGAATATCTTCTTCGTATGTAAATATTGCAATGTCTTCTAATGCACTAATTTTTGCAGTAGTATTTGCATTCATTCTTTGTTTTGTTTCTAATGATTCAACAATAATTCCATTTCTTCCTTGAGAGATGAATTTGTATAAGCCACTGTAACCTCCGATTGATAAAATATCTTTTAACATAATTTTTTATTTCCTTTTTTAAGAATGCAAAAATAAGATTCAATATTGAATTACAAAAATAATTTATATTAAATTAAATAATTAGATTTTAAATAAGTTAAATATTAATATGCTTTTGCAAATAACACTCTTTTTTTCGAAGGTTTACCTGTAACCATACAAATACCTGTTTCTTCTTTCGAATCAATAGGGATACATCTAATAGTTGCTTTTGTTTCTTTTTTAATTTTTTGCTCGGTTTCTTTTGTGCCATCCCAATGAGCTTCGATAAACCCACCTTTTTTCTTTAATATTTCTTTAAATTCTTCATAAGTGTCGACTCTATGAGTATTTTCCTTTCTAAAAGAAAGAGCTTTTTGATAAATATTATCTTGAATTTTTTCTAATAGTTCTTCAATATATTCTTCGATATTATTCTGAGAGATAACTTTTTTTGATAAAGTATCTCTTCTAGCAACCTCTAAAGTGTTGTTTTCTAAATCTCTTGGACCTATTCCAATTCTAATAGGAACTCCTTTTAATTCGTATTCGGCAAATTTCCATCCCGGTTTAAATTCATCTCTATTATCAAATTTAACACTAATTCCTTTATCTTGTAAATGTTTTTTTATGAGATTTGCTTTTTCCGAAATTGCTTGAAGTTGTTCATCGCTTTTGTATATTGGAACAATAACAACTTGTATTGGAGCTAATTTTGGCGGAATAATAAGTCCATTATCGTCGGAATGAGCCATAATTAATGCTCCCATCAATCTTGTTGATACTCCCCATGATGTAGCCCAAACATATTCAAGTTTTCCATTTTTATCGGCAAATTTTACATCAAAAGCTTTAGCAAAATTCTGTCCTAAAAAATGAGAAGTTCCTGCTTGTAAAGCTTTGCCATCTTGCATAAGTGCTTCAATGGCATATGTCTCAAGAGCTCCGGCAAATCGTTCACTATCCGATTTAGTTCCTTTTCGAACAGGTATTGCAAGCCAATTTTCAGCAAAATCAGCATAAATATTCATCATTTGCTTTGTTTCTTCAATTGCTTCTTGTTTTGTTGCATGTGCAGTATGTCCTTCTTGCCATAAAAATTCAGACGTGCGAAGAAATAAGCGTGTACGCATTTCCCATCTAACAACATTTGCCCATTGATTTATTAAAAGTGGTAAATCTCTGTACGATTGAATCCATTTTTTATACGAATGCCATATTATTGTTTCAGAAGTTGGTCTTACAATAAGTTCTTCTTCTAATTTAGCATCTTCGTCAACTACGATTCCTTTGCCATTTTCATCGTTTTTTAATCTGTAATGTGTTACTACAGCGCATTCCTTTGCAAAACCATCTACATGACTAGCCTCTTTCGAAAAAAACGATTTCGGAATAAATAATGGAAAATAAGCATTAGAATGACCGGTGTCTTTAAACATTTTATCTAATACCGATTGAATTTTTTCCCATATTGCATAGCCATATGGTTTTATTACCATAGACCCTCTTACAGCAGAGTTTTCAGCTAAATCAGCTTTGGTTACAATATCGTTGTACCATTGAGAGTAATTATCTGCTCTTTTTGTTATTCCTTTTGCCATGTTTGGTATAATATTTGCGTGTTTTATAGTATAATATTATGCTTTTTGCAGATACAAAATAACAAAATAAAAATTTAATATCATTAAATTGGGAGGTACATTATGAAATTAATACTTAAAATAATATTAATAGGATCATTATTCCTAGGATCTTGTTCTTCTATGAAAACATCCTATGTATATGATGATTTGTATAATTCGCCAAACGATGAGGTAGTTGTTAGTAATAATAATGTAAATGCAGCCCTTAATTCTGAAGTTGCTTCCGATCAGAGTATCGAACAAAAGATTAATAATATATTAAAAGATACTACTGTTCAAGATGTAGATTCACTTGTTTATGAAGACGAGTACGTAAATCCTTACGATAAAGTTTTAGTAGACGATTATGAAAGTGCATATGAAAAAAGAAGAAATGCACTTCAAGATCCATATTATGGATTAAATAATTTAAGTGTTTTATATTCCGATGATTATTGGTATGCATCGGCTTATGATCCTTATTATTATAACATGATCATTATGGGATCACAAGTATGGGTAGAACCTAGATATATTTCATCAAGTTTTGGCTTTTCATATGGGTATAGATATAATTCATATCCATATTATGGTTATGGATGGCCATCGAGTTATTTCGGATATAGTCCATATTCATATTTTGGATATAGTCCATATTCTTCATATTATGGTTATCCATATAACTATTGGGGCTATGATAATTATTATACTAATAATTATTTTAGAAATAATCCTACAAGTATTAATAGACGAAGAGGAATTGGTGGATTCTCAAATTATAATGCATATTCAAGAACTCTTCCTGAAGTGCATACAGCTACTGCCGGAAGAAAATCAAGTACTATAAAAGATGGTTTAGATAATAATACAATAAATAATCATACTGTTAGAAGAGGAGTAGTTTCAAATTCCGATACTAAAAAGAATGATATAGTTAGAAGAAATAATTTGTCGAATACTCAAATAGCTAAAGAAAATGCTGTTAGACGACGAACTAGTAATTACACACGTCCGGCAGGAAGTTCTTCAATTTATAATACAACTCGAAGAACAAGAACCAATAATTATAATAATGCAAATAGTAATGCAAATAAAAATGCATCTACAACAAATAATAGATATTCACGACCTAGAAGAAGTGTAAGTACAAATAGTAATAACTCAAATACCAGATCGACCTATAATAGGGGTTCTTCTTCAAAATCTAATTATTCTAAATCGAATACATCAAATAATTCGAGAAGAAGTAATTCTAATAGAAGTTCATCAAGTTATAGTGGGTCGAGTAATAGTGGATCGTCTTCCAACAAGAGTTCATCAAGTTCATCAAGTTCATCAAGCTCAACAACAAGACGAAGTGGTAGAAGATAAAATTATGTAATTTATTATATCTTTCATATGCTATTCCCGTTTTGTGTGTGAAAGATATAGTAAAATTGCGATTACAGAGTGATGAAAATTTTAGTAAAACAATAATTTTTTATAATAAATATTTCTCTTATGAAAAAAATAATCTTCATAGTATTTATACAATTTTTCCTTTCAGGATTAGTTTTTGGTCAATATGTTGATAATGCTTTAAGGTTTTCTCAAAATTTCTATAGCGGCTCGGCTCGATTTAGCGGAATGAGTGGAGCATTTGGTAGCCTTGGAGGAGATTTTTCTTCTTTAAGTATTAATCCTGCAGGAATTGGAGTTTTTAGCACTTCGGAATTTGCTTATACTCAAGGCGTTAGTTATAATAAGATTACATCCGATTATCTAGGTACCGAAACATACGATACGGATTATAACTTAAATGTTAATAATGTTGGTCTTGTTTCTTCATTTAAATTAGATGATGTCGATACACGATTTGTTAATATTAACCTAGGAATTGGATATAATAATTTAAACGATTTTAATAAAAATGTTCGAATGGAAGGAACAAATACCAAGAATTCTATTATGAATTATTTTGTTAATAATGCTAATGACAATTTATGGTCAGATTCGTACGAAGGTTTAGCATGGGATACTTATTTATTAAATCAGGATACTATAACAAATGAATATTGGAGCCAGATAACTGATGAACAAGTTTTGAATCCCGATACTTATTCGTTGTTTCAACGAAAAGTTATTCAAACAGAAGGAAATATTGGAGAATATGTATTTACTATAGGTGCAAATTTTGCACATAAGTTATATTTAGGAGCTGGGATAAATATTCAACGAATAAATTATAATGAATATTCAACACATTACGAAATAGAACCAACAGAAACTACAATACTCGATTTTCATTCATTAGAATTTAACGAGAATGTAGAAGTTCGAGGAACCGGAGTTAATTTTAAAATAGGAGCAATATATAGACCTGTAGAATATCTGAAATTAGGAGCTGCAGTACATTTGCCAACTTTTTATAATATCGAAGAAAATTATTATAATGTAATGAATTCTAGTTTCGATAATGGAGATACTTATTTATATAAATCGGAAAATTCTAAATACGAGTATTCACTACAAACACCTATAAGAGCTATTGGTAGTATTGCTCTACAATTTAAAAAAATTGGTTTATTAAGTTTTGAGTACGAATATGTAAATTATTCAAATACAAAATTATCGAAAGGTAAAGACGGATATATGTTTTATGGCGAAAATGATATAATTAAAAAGAGCTTTAATAACGTAAATAACATTAGAATAGGTGGCGAAACAAGATTTGGTCCTATGTATTTACGTGGCGGTTATGCGTATTATGGAAACCCTACATCATTACCTGATGAAACAGTTAAAACTCATAGAAATTCCTATTCTGCCGGACTTGGATATAGAGAAAATCACTTCTTTATCGATTTTGCAGCTATTCATACTGTGTATAAAGATGAAACCTTTTTGTATTTAGATAATTCAAATTCATCAATTAATACTTATAAGAGAAATAGATTCTTAATTACATGTGGATTAAAGTTTTAACTAAAGAAATAAAAAAATATTTATTTCAGTAATTAGTAACAAACCATTAGAGCCATTGAGTTTTAATGGTTTGTTATATTTTTATATATATTTTATATTTTAAAAAACTTTGAGTTTTAGTTCATAAATAAGTATTTTCGTAAACTTAAAATAGATTGTATTAATTTTGTTTACTAAATTTGATTTTAAAGTAATAAATATATACCAATGGAAACTACAAATCAAAAGAACTCTAACTCTGTTTCGAACGAGAATAGTAAAGCAGAAATTCTTTCAGAGAATATTAAATCTGAAAAAAGAGGAAATGCTGAAAGTAGCAAATTAGAATCAACTTCTGATGAAAATAATAACGAAGATATTCCTAATATTGAAGATTCGTTAGAAGAACAAGATAATACGATTATTTCTTCGGAGAATGGTACTAAAGATGCAGATAATACAGTTTTGGAAAATGAGAATAAAGAACTACTTGCTTTAATTGAAGATGAAAAGGAAATTAATAAGTCGGTAGATTATTCGACTTTTGGTAGAGAAGAATTAATTGAAGAACTTGACAAATTGATGATTTTAGATGATGTAAGTAAAATTAGAACTGAAGTTGAAAATATAAAAGCATTATTTTATAAAGAACAAAATAAAATTAATAACGAATTACGTGAAAGTTTTCTTAAAGAAGGAGGAGCTGTTGAAGAATTTAAACCCGAAGAAGATAATCATGAAACTAAATTTAAGGTTTTATATGGGAATTATAGAAAGCTAAAAGCAGAGTATAATAGAGGGCTCGACAATGAAAAGAAAAATAATCTAGAGAAGAAGAACGAAGTAATTGAAGAGATAAAAGAATTAATAAATAAAAAAGAAGCTATAGGAGAAACTTTTAAGGAATTTCATCAGTTGCAAAAAAAATGGCATGCAATTGGACAAGTACCACAAAAAAATTTAAAAGATTTATGGAATACTTATCATCACCATGTAGAGAAATTTTATGATTATATTCAGATAAATAAAGAATTAAAAGATATTGATCTGAAAAAGAATTTAGAGAAAAAAAAAGAACTATGCCAAAATGCAGAAAAACTGTTAGACGAGAAATTAATCGTAAAAGCATTTAGAATTTTACAAAAGTATCATAATCAATGGAGAGAAATTGGTCCTGTTCCAAACGAAGAGCGTGATGCTATATGGGAACGATTTAAAATATTAACAAAAACAATAAATAAAAATCATCAGGATTATTTTAAAAGAATAAAAGAAGAGCAGAAAGAAAATCTCGAAAAGAAAACAAAACTATGCGAAAAAGTTGATGAAATTTCTGATATCGAAATCGACAACCATAAACAATGGAAAGCAAAAACAAAAGAAATTATCGATATTCAAAAAGAATGGCGTACAATAGGGTTTACCCCCAAGAAAGATAATAATAGAATTTATGCATATTTTAGAAGCTCTTGTGATAAATTTTTTGACAAAAAACATAAATTTTATGCTCAGAATAAAGAGTGGCAAGAGAAAAATTTGCAAAAGAAAATAGAACTTTGCGAAAAGGTTGAGAGCATTCAGGACAATGATGAGTGGAAAAAAACTACCATTGCTTTTATTAATTACCAAAAAGAATGGAAAAATATTGGTACTATGCCAAGAAAAGAATCAGATAAAATTTGGAAACGTTTTAGAGCTGCATGTGATACATTCTTTAATAAAAAAGCTGAATATTATTCTAAGATAGATGATGTTTACGAGAATAACTATAAGTTAAAGTTAGAACTATTAGAAAAAATTAAAAATTACAAATTTGATAATGATGTTGAGGTTAATTATGCATCGTTAAGAGATTTTCAAGACGAATGGGCAGAAATAGGGTTTGTGCCATATAAATTGAAAGACGAAATTCAATCTAAATTCAGAGAAGTTATTAATAGTCAATTCGATAAATTAAAGGTTGACGATACTGAAAAAAAATTATTGAAATTTAAAACTCGTCTCGATAATATTCAAAATAAGCCAAAGTCGTATAAGAAAATGAAACAAGAAAAAGAGAAATTTGTGAAAAAATTAAAACAACTCGAAAGCAATATTACTCTTTGGGAAAATAATATTGGCTATTTTTCTACTAACTCGAAAAATGGAAATGCTGTACTTGATGATTATAAGAAAAAAATTATTGAAGCAAAAGAAGAAATTAAAACTTTACAGGAAAAAATAACTATGATTGAAGATAATGGAGAATAAATTCTTTTAAGCATCGTTCTAATATCGAAAAATTACAATGTATTATAAATAATTTAAAAGTAAATTTTTTGTTTATTATTCTTTCTTGTATTTTTGAAGCTTTTTTAATGATTATCTATTTAATTTGATAGCTGATATAAAAAATATTTATAATTTAAAACTAGAGTATTTTGTCGAAAACTAAGTACATTTTTGTAACTGGAGGAGTAACATCATCATTAGGAAAAGGAATAATATCTGCATCTTTAGCAAAATTGTTGCAATCAAGAGGATATTCTGTAACAATTCAGAAGTTAGATCCATATATTAATGTCGATCCCGGAACATTAAATCCTTATGAACATGGAGAATGTTATGTTACGGAAGATGGGGCTGAAACCGACCTTGATTTGGGTCATTACGAGCGATTTATTAATTTACATACAACACAAAATAATAATATTACCACCGGAAAGGTTTATCAAACGGTAATTGAAAAAGAAAGAAGAGGCGATTATCTTGGCAAAACTGTTCAAGTAATTCCGCATATTACCGACGAGATAAAACGAGATATAAAAATACTTGGGAATAAATATAATTACGATGTTGTAATAACCGAAATTGGAGGTACTGTTGGCGATATTGAATCGCTACCATATATAGAGGCTGTTCGTCAGTTGAAATTTGAATTAGGTGCAACAAATAGTGTGTTTATACATTTAACTTTAGTGCCATATTTAGCTGCTTCGGGAGAGCTTAAAACTAAGCCAACACAGCATTCTGTTAAAGATTTATTAGAAAACGGAATACAACCCGATGTATTAGTATTACGTACAGAATACGATTTAAATACAGAGTTAAGAAAGAAAGTAGCATTATTTTGTAATGTAAATTTAGAGTCTGTTATTCAATCGATAGATGTAGATACAATATACGAAGTTCCATTATTAATGAAAGAAGAGAAACTTGATTTAATAGTTCTTGAGAAATTAAATCTTCCGAAAAATAATGATCCAAAACTAGAGACATGGCGAAAATTTGTTAAACGAATAAAAAATCCGAAAAAGACTGTAAATGTTGCCTTAGTTGGTAAATATGTAGAGTTACCCGATTCGTATAAATCAATTATGGAATCATTAATTCATGGAGGAGCTGTTAACGAATGTAAAGTAAATATTACTAGTTTTCATTCTGAAAAAATTAATGAAGATAATGTAAAAAAACAATTGAAAGGAATGGATGGTATTCTTGTTGCTCCCGGATTTGGACAAAGAGGAATAGAAGGGAAAATTGTAGCAACAAAATATGCGCGAGAAAATAATGTCCCTTTCTTTGGAATTTGCCTTGGAATGCAATGTGCTGTTATTGAGTTTGCTCGTAATGTTCTAAATTATAGCGATGCCGATTCTTCTGAGATGAGTAGAACAACTAAACATCCTGTAATTGATATAATGGAAGAACAAAAAGAAATTACCGATAAAGGAGGAACAATGCGTTTAGGAGCATATTCTTGTAAATTAGATAAAGAGTCTAAAGTTTATTCTGCATATAAAGAAGAATTTATAACAGAGAGACATAGACATAGATACGAATTTAATAATATATATATCGAAGAATTTAATAAAGCAGGAATGAAAGCTGTTGGATTTAATCCAGACGCAGAGCTGGTAGAGATTATTGAAATTCCGGAGCATCGTTGGTTTGTTGGTGTTCAGTTTCATCCCGAGTACAAAAGCACCGTGGTTAATCCACATCCATTGTTTGTTAATTTTGTTAAAGAATTATTAAAAAATAAATAAACGAAACAAAATGGAGTAAGAAAAGTAGTTTACATGTAATAAATATAATATAATAAAGAAAATAAAAAATCAAAATGGATAAAAAATCGATTATAGGTATTGTAATAATTGGTATTATACTTCTAATTTTTTACAAAATCAATGAGCCTTCACAAGAGCAAATAGAAAAAGCCAGAATAAAGCAAGATTCTCTTGAACTAGTTAATCAGAAATTAATTGAAAGTAATAAACAATTAGAACTAAATAATGCTAATGAAAAAAAGATTAGTGTTAACAAAATTGAGAAAGAGAAATCTGAAGAAGAATTGAAAGATATGTACGGCGATTTTGCCAATGCAGTAGATGATTCTGTTAGGTTTATTACCTTAGAAAATGATTTGATAAAACTAAAAATTAGTAATAAAGGAGGTAGAATATATTCTGCCGAATTAAAGAAGTATAAAACATACAATGGACGTCCATTAATATTGTTCGATGGAGATTCTACTGTTTTTGGATTTAAGTTTTTTGCTCAAAACAGAAAAGTTGTTACAAACGAATTGTATTTTATTCCCAATCGAGAAGAAAAATCTATTATAGTTGATGAAAATCCGGAATCGATTTCTATGCGTTTATATGCCGGAGACGATAAGTATATAGAGTATAAGTACTCATTAGCTCCTGAATCATATATGGTCGATTTCGATATAAATTTTGTTGGAATGGAGGACATTGTTTCTAATAGAAGTGATATAGATTTCGATTGGCAGATGTATTCTCCTCAGCAGGAAAAAGGATTTAAGAATGAAAATATGTACACATCTGTTAGTTATAAATTTTATCAAGACAAGGTAACTAATATTACTGCTCGAGGAAAATCTGATGCCGAGAAAGAAATAACTAACAAGATAAAATGGGTAGATTTTAAACAGCAGTTTTTCTCGATAATATTAATGTCTGATAATTATTTTTCTAATTCAAACATTAACTTTAAAAGTTTAGATGATTCGGATAAATATATTAAGTTTTTTAATGCTGAGATAACTATGCCTTTAATTAGAAATGCAGAGTCAATTAGTATTCCTATGAGTATGTATATGGGGCCAAATCATTATAAGACATTAAAAAAATATGGACACGATTTCGAAAAGGTTGTTCCTTTAGGATGGGGTATTTTTGGATGGGTAAATAGATTTGCAGTAATTCCTGTATTTAATATCCTTAGTAAGTATATTGCTAGTTATGGTTTAATTATTCTAATACTTACTATTCTTATTAAATTATTTTTATTTCCATTTACATATAAATCGTATTTATCGACTGCTAAAATGCGGGTTTTAAAACCCCAGATTGACGAAATAGGTAAGAAGTTTCCGAAAAAAGAAGATGCCATGAAAAAGCAACAGGCTACAATGGCATTATATAAAAAAGTAGGCGTAAGTCCATTAGGTGGATGTTTACCGATGTTAGTTCAGATGCCTATTTTGTTTGCCATGTTCCGTTTCTTTCCTTCGTCGTTTGAGTTACGACAACAAAGTTTCTTATGGGCCGATGATTTATCGTCTTTCGATTCAATTCTAAATTTGCCATTTGCTATTCCGGCTTATGGCGATCATATAAGTTTATTTACCTTATTAATGGCTGTTGCCTTAATATTTTCTTCTAAATTGAATAGTTCGCAGATGGATACTTCGAGTCAGCAAATGCCTGGAATGAAGTTTATGATGACATATATGATGCCTGTGATGCTATTATTCGTTTTTAATAATTATGCAGCAGGTTTGAGTTATTATTATTTCTTATCGAATGTATTTACCTTGGGGCAAACATTATTTATTCGTCGATTTGTCGATGACGAAGCTTTATTAAAGAAGTTACACGAGAATAAAAAGAAACCTCAAAAGAAATCTAAATTGCAGACTCGACTCGAAGAAGCCGCAAAAAAGAAGGGCTATAAGCGATAAATCGTTTCTTAATATAAATTCAAATGGTCGGTATTTTTCCGACCATTTTTTTTATTGAAATAATTTACTAATAATTTACTAAGTATATGACAAGAATTCAAAGATATTAATTTTATTTTGCTGTTTAATAGAAAGTTAGCAATATGCTCTAATCCATATTTAAATATACTTATTGCTTTCCTCCATGTTTTTTTTGATTGTAATTGTATTAATAAAGCCCTAGTTTCTGCTAATAGTTCTTTTAAATTTGTCATCGAGCGGAATTTTTCTTTTTGCAATTAGAATATTTACAAGGGTAGATATTTGAAAAATAAAATTTAACAATATTTAAAGTCAAATAATTTAGCATTATAGATGATAGATGTTTATCTGAATAAACATAATAAAAGTAATATTCTTATTTTCGAATTTGCTTTTTTATTGTTACTCATAATGTGTAATTATTGGTAATACTATAATAATATTCATTTGTATTTTGTAATTTTAGCTTTTGTAATAATTGTTGATATTTTTAATTTAATTGTAATAATTAACTTAAAATGTAAATTCAGACTAATTTGTGCTATTATATTTAATAATTTGCTTTTATGAAAAAAATATTTAGTTATGTTTCCAATAATTTACCAGTCATTTTTAGAGGGTTTCTTTTTATTTTAACAATATTCATTATTGTATCATTATTTCCGCGAAAGGCAAAATTCAAATACGAATTTCAAAAAGGTAATCCTTGGTTGTACGAAACATTGATTGCCCCATTCGATTTCCCAATTTATAAAAGCGAAGAACAACTAAAGTCCGAGAAGGATAGTGTTTTAAATAATGCAAAAGCATATTTTGAATTCGATAGTTTAATAGTTAAAAACAATAAGGTAGAGTTTTCAAAATCGTACGAAATACAAAAACAAGAATTTATTGTTAAAAATTCTAAAAAATTAATCGGAAGGAAATACTCTAATTTTGTTAAAAATTCTAATGATTTTTTTGATTTTGCTCAGGATATTTTACATAATATATATTCGAAAGGAATTATTGAGAGTCCCGAAATGATTTCGGAATATAATAGTGAATATATAGTAATTTTAAGAGAAAAAGTTGCAGAAAGTCACTTTGTTTCAGATATTTATACTCAGAAATCGGCATATGCATATTCTGTCGATAAAATAAGCGAATTTATAGAAAGTATAAATAAAAAAAACAATCTGTATATTGATTTTATTCGACAAGTTGATATATATAAGTATATAATGCCAAATTTGATTTTTGATAAATCTACAACTGAAAATGTAAAAAACGAAATGCTTAAAGATGTGTCGTTTACAAAAGGAATGATACAGACAGGTGAAAGGATTGTATCGAAAGGAGAAGTTGTTAATTTTACAATATATCAGGCATTAAAATCATTTAAAAAACAATCGGAAGAAAAACTGGGTCTGGGAAATAATAGCACGATGATATTTTTCGGCCATTTGTTATTTATTATAATTTGTATTACAGTATTGTTTTTATTTTTATTAAATTTTCGAAAAGAAATTCTTCAGGATAGTTTAAAAACTGCATTTATATTAATTATTGTTTTAATATTTGTTACAATAGCAAGTATTGTTTTAAAATATAGTATCGATAGTATTTATATTATTCCTTTTGCTATTATCCCAATAATTATTCGAACTTTTTACGATGCTCGACTGGCCTTATTTATTCATATTGTTGTTGTTATGTTGGTTGGTTTTTTTGCTCCTAACGGATTTGAGTTTGTGTTTTTAAATTTTAATGCAGGAATTGTTGCAATTTTTACTTTAACAGACTTGCATCGTCGAGGTAAACTATTTTTTTCTGCTGCCTTAGTTGTAATTACATATAGTATTATTTATTTTGGAATGTATATTAGCTACGAAGGAAATATTTCTGATATAAAATTGGAGAATTTTCTTTATTTTGGAGCAAATGGAGTGTTACTATTAATATCTTATCCCTTAATTTATTTATTCGAGAAAGTATTTGGTTTTCTGTCGGATGTTACATTGTTAGAACTATCGGATACCAATCAACCATTACTTCGAAAATTAGCAGAAAAAGCTCCAGGAACATTTCAACACTCATTGCAAGTGGCAAATCTTGCGGAAGAAGCAGTGTATAAAATTGGAGGAAATCCTTTGCTTGTACGTACTGGTGCTTTATATCACGATGTTGGGAAAATGGATAATTCTATTTGTTTTATTGAAAATCAAAATTCGGGATATAATCCTCACGATTATTTAGAATTCGACGAAAGTGCTAAGATTATTATAAATCATGTTATACTTGGAGAAAAAATAGCTAAGAAAAATAAGTTGCCACAAAAAATAATAGATTTTATTAATACCCATCATGGAGAATCAAGAGTTGAATATTTCTATCGTTTGTATCAAAATAAATTTCCGGAACAAACTATAGATGTTAGCAGGTTCACATATCCCGGGCCAAAACCAAATTCAATTGAGACAGCGGTTTTAATGATGGCAGATACAGTTGAAGCCGCTTCTAGGAGCCTAGATAAAGTCGACGAAGATGCTATTAATAGTTTGGTAGATTCGTTAATAGATAAGCAAATAGAAAATGGACAATACGAAAACGCTCCTTTAACATTTAAAGATATTAATATAATAAAACGAATATTTAAGCAAAAACTTGTAAATATTTATCATGCTCGTATTGTATATCCTGAAGAAAATAAAACCAAAAAAACACCTAGTTCAGATAAAGTAGATAATTAATTGTATTATAAAAATCTGCATTTCGATTATAGAAAAATAAAACAAAAAAAGGTGTTTGAAAAGATGGGATTGTTATCATTCTGAGCGAAGTCGAAGAACCGAGTGAAACGAGCTCAAAGAAGTTAGTCTATTAGTTTAAAAATGAGACATTTCGACTTCGCTCAATATGACAAATTAAATTAAAACTTCACTTTTTTTACACTATCTTTTTTATACATATAATTTGGGCTTTTACCATCTTAAATCAATAACTTCAATATTTGGATATTTTGTTTTATTAAAAGAAAATATACTGTTAGAAATTGGATTGTTATAAATATAATTCGATATAGAAAATAAATATCGAGTACCATTTTTGTAAAATATTTTAGCCGAGCTAATTTGTAATTTGCTTTTATTAATTTCTAATCTAATGCGAGAATATTCATTATTTAAATCCTCAGGATATAAGTCAATAGAGTAAAAGCTAGTATTATTCTTTATTAATTCGCCTAGATATTTATATTTAAAACCTTCTTCGTAAATAGTGAAAATTTTATTAGGGTGAGAAAAAATATCATTATCTTCTTTATCAGGTTCCGAAATATTTACCTCATTTACATCTTTTAAATAACTCCATAAAGTTTTCCCGTTAAAGTAAGTTGTTGAATTCATAAAATCGAGTAGGTATTTATCGCCTTTCAGTATTATGTTTCCTTTTGATGTATTAGTGCTATTATCTTTTAAATCGGAATATTTTACAACAAAATCTGCTTTTATTGTTGTATATGATTTTGTTTTTTTTGATACTTTATTTAGAATATTTTTTGCATCATTGTCGTATTGAGCAAATGTAGAATATGCTAGAAATAAAGTAAAAATTAGTAAAATATATTTTTTCATGGTTTAGTGATTTTCTGAATTAACGAATAAAATTATATGATGCATTATTTCTTTTAGTTATTTAAGAAATCATTCAAATATTGTTCCAAAGAATATTCGTCTTGAAACAGTACTTGTCTGGCTTTACTTCCTTCAAAAGGTCCAACAATATTTGCTGCTTCGAGTTGATCAATAATTCTACCTGCTCTATTATATCCAATAGAAAATTTTCTTTGAATTAACGATGTTGAGCCATGTTGGTTTCTAACAATCATTTTTGCAGCATCTTCAAACAAAACATCACGATTCGATAAATCAACATTTCCAGCTTCAGGAGAGTTTTCTTCTACAAATTCCGGAAGAAGAAATGCCGAAGGATATGATTGTTGAGATGCAATATAGTTAGAAATTTTTTCTAATTCGGGTGTATCTATAAACGCACATTGTAATCGTGTTAAATCGCTCCCTGTTGAAATTAACATATCTCCACGACCAATTAATTGGTTTGCTCCCGGGCTATCGAGAATTGTTCTGGAATCGACCATAGACGTAACTCTAAATGCCATTCTTGCAGGAAAATTTGCTTTTATTGTTCCTGTAATAATATTTGTCGATGGACGTTGAGTTGCAATTATTAAATGAATTCCAATAGCACGAGCCAGTTGAGCAAGTCTGGTAATTGGTCCTTCAACTTCTTTTCCGGCTGTCATAATTAAATCGGCAAATTCGTCTATAACAATTATAATATATGGTAAATATTTATGTCCCTTTTCCGGATTTAGTTTTCTTGCAATAAATTTTGTATTATATTCTTTTATATTACGTAAATGTGCTAGTTTAAGTAAGTTGTATCTATTATCCATCTCAATGCAAAGAGAATTTAATGTGTTAATTACTTTTTGCGTATCGGTAACAATTGCTTCTTCTGCATCGGGGAGTTTCGCCAAAAAATGTTTCTCTATAACCGAATAAAGAGTCAACTCAACTTTTTTAGGGTCAATTAGTACAAATTTTAATTGTGCAGGATGTTTTTTATAAAGCAAAGATGCTAAAATAGTATTTAGTCCAACAGATTTTCCTTGCCCTGTAGCTCCGGCAACTAGTAAGTGTGGCATTTTTGCCAAATCGAAAATATAAGTCTCATTAGAAATTGTTTTCCCTAGAGCAATACAAAGTTCATATTTCGATTCTCTGAATTTTTTCGATGATAAAACAGAACGCATAGATACTATTTCAGGTGTTTGACTTGGGACTTCAATACCTATAGTTCCTCTACCGGGGATAGGTGCTATAATTCGTATTCCTAAGGCGGCAAGACTTAAAGCTATGTCGTCTTCTAGATTTTTAATTTTTGATATCCTTACTCCCGGAGCAGGAATTATTTCGTAAAGTGTAACAGTAGGACCTATTGTGGCTTTAATTTTATCGATTCTAATATTATAGTTTGCTAAAGTTTCTACAATTCGATTTTTATTTGCAATTACTTCTTCCTTATTTATTTGTTGTTGATTTGATGTAGCTTCATAATTGTTTAATAAATCAATTGAAGGAAGTTTATAATTCGATAAATCAAGCGTTGGATCGTAATTGTCAAATTTTTGATTATTATTATTGATAGTTGGTTCTTCAGTTTCTTTTCGTGTTTCAATTGTTAGTTCAATATTTTTTTCTTCTAAATCAGTATTAAGCTTTTCTTCATCTAAGTCGATTAATTCCGTAGAATTTTCATTATTTTCAAGAGTATTATTTATAATCATGTCATCATCTAAAGTATCATTGTCTTCAACTGATGGTTTATTGTCGGAATTTAAAATAGTATTAGTCTCTTTTTCTTCCGGCTCTAATTCTTTTTTTAGTATATGTTTATTTATTAATCTTGAAACATATTTTAAAAAATTATCGAACGAGAAAATTATGTAACACATAATAGCAAAACTTAGCAGGAATGCAGTACCGACTTTCCCAATAAAAGAATTAAGCCATTGGGCAATCTGATAGCCATGATTTCCACCTAAGCCACTTCCCAGATACCCATTAGAATTATTGAAAATATATCCTAATAAAATCGACAAGAGTATCATGCCTGTGAGACTTGTCTTTAATACTTTTTTTATCGATAAGGTTTTTATTTTAAAAAAACGCAGCCCAATTATTAATAGAATAAAAGGAAAAGCAAAAGATGCAATTCCAAACCATTTATTAATAAAAAGATTTGAAAAATGAGCTCCTGATTTTCCTGTCCAATTTTCTACTACTATACTTGTTTCTGAAATTACTTTCGACCATTCGAAGCTTTGATCTGTTTTCCAAGTAAAGAAATACGATATAAATGATAATGTAAGAAAGGCAGATAGAAAAATTATAAAGATCCCTATAATAACCTTGAATCTTTCATCAGCCAAAATTTTATCATTTTTTGTTCTCGTTTTGATTTTTTTCTTTTTTTTAGCCATCAATTATTAATATTGTCGTAATTATAAAATCCTTTACAAAGTAATAGAATTAAATCTAAAAACCTAAAACGTTTTTTAGAAATTTTTAACAAGAAATTATATTTGTAAATAGTTATTTAATATATTATGCTTTTGTCGGAGTAAAAATTATATTAAAATAATTTTAGTTAGAAAATAATAAACCAGAAATAGGCAAATTTAATATATTATGAAAAGTGTACTGTACGTAAGTATTTTAGTAAATTTTATTTTAATAATTTAATAATTTCTTTCATTGTTTTTTTATTTATTTGTTTGTATTCATTTGTAATATGAAAATTTTCTTTAGAAACTTTAGTTTCTAAAATGTCTGATGCTGTAAGTTTCATTCTTATTCCATACAATTTTATTTCAAATTGAAGTAAAACGCCATCAATATTTCGGAAAGGAGTATGCGCATTTGCATTACTGATTTCAATATTGTTTGTATAATAAACATTAAATGGTTTTATTAAAGTGTCGGAACATGTAATTTGTGCTTTGGCACAGTCATATCCGGCAATATTCTTAGTTTCTCCGGTTCGAGAAATATTAATATTAGGTAAGTTTTTATAAAAAATTGATGGTTCTCCAATTTTTTCGATGTATTTATATTTATTGTTAAATATTTTAACTAATGTAATGCTTTCTCCTTTTTTAGTATTTTGAATATGACTAAAACTAACTATTCCGGATAAACTTTCTATTTTATTTATTGTATTATTGTCTTTAAATTTGATAGTCATTTTTTTAGGTAAAAACGTAGACATAAAGTTTTGAAGAGAATCATCTAAATATTCAATATCGTATTTTATTAAACCTTCTTTAATTCTATGATTTGATTTTTTTTCTGTACACGAATATATACTTATAGATGTAAAAACGATGATTAAAAAAATACGTACTTTCATTTAGTAAATTATTTTAGACACTGTAATAAATGTAAATTTTATATGTGCTATTTATATCAAAGATATAAAAAAATAGGACTTAATTATCGATAATATTGAATTATTGATAAAATTGCATATTTGAGTAATTAATCAATATTTTATACTTACTAAAATTATTTTAATTGTATTGTTTAAAAACATTATTAGAGGATTGTAAATATCTTAGGTTATTTAACATATTAAAATATTAATTAAACTTAAAAAATTATGTAATTTTTTTATAAGTTTGTAACTTAAAATAACAATACTGTAAATAGTTGTATATGAATAAATTAGCTGTTGTTGCATTAGGTGGAAATGCATTATTAAGAGGTGATCAGGTTGGTACAATTGAAGAACAAGAAAAAAATGCTACTGATACACTTGAAAATTTGGTATATCTCATTAAAGATGGTTATGATATTGTAATTGGTCATGGTAATGGTCCACAAGTAGGAAATATTTTAATGAGAAATGATGCAGGAGAAGAAAATTATAAAATTCCTCAAATGCCCTTAGATGTTTGTGTTGCCGATTCGCAAGGTGGTATTGGTTATATGATTGAGCGAATGCTTAGAAATGTTTTGAATAAACATGGCATTAAGAAAGAGATTGTTACTCTTGTAACTCAGGTTGAAGTTGATAAGGATGACCCTGCTTTTCAAGATCCTCAAAAGCGTGTTGGTAAAATTTATAACAAAGAAGAAGCCGATAAATTAGCAAAAGATAAAGGATGGATATTTAAAGAAGAGGTAAAAGCTCACGGAGGGTGGAGAAGAGTTGTGCCATCGCCTAAACCTATAAGTATAATGAACGAACGTGTTGTTGAAGCATTAGTTCGTGAAGGGAATATTGTTATTGCTGCCGGTGGTGGTGGAATTCCTGTTTATTACGACGAAAAAGGAGATATAAGACCTGTAGAAGCTGTTATCGATAAAGATAATGCAACATCCTTACTTGCTGCAAGAATTAAAGCAGACGAATTTTATATTCTAACTGATGTTCCGTATGTTTATATTAACTATAAAAAACCAAACGAGCAGAAATTAGAGCTTTTAAATATGGCTGATGCTGAGAAATATTTAGAAGATGGAATGTTTGCAGAAGGAAGTATGGCTCCTAAAATTAAAGCTTGTTTACAATTTGTTGAACAAGGTGGTATAAAGAGTGTAATTACTGAAGCTACAAAATTAGAAGATCGTTCTTATGGAACTAAAATAGTAAAAGAATAAAGATATTAATAAATTAAAAAAATTATTAGTTATGGCATTTAATTTAAAAAATAGAAATTTTTTAAAGTTAATTGATCTTACTCCAAAAGAAATTAACTTTTTATTAGATTTATCTGCTGATTTAAAAAAAGCAAAATATACAGGTATAGAGCAAAAAAATCTTGAAGGGAAAAATATAGCATTAATCTTTGAAAAATCATCTACTCGTACACGTTGTGCATTTGAAGTAGCAGCTTTAGATCAAGGAGCTCATGTAACATATTTAGGTCCTTCAGGCTCGCAAATTGGGGGTAAAGAAACTATGAAAGATACCGCTCGTGTTCTTGGTAGAATGTACGATGGTATTGAGTACCGTGGTTTTGGTCAAGATATTGTTGAAGAACTTGGAGCAAATGCAGGAGTACCTGTATGGAACGGTTTAACAACAGAATTTCATCCAACTCAAATTCTTGCCGATTTTCTTACAATGCGAGAATATTCTGACAAACCTCTTAATAAAGTGAAATTTGCGTATTTAGGTGATGCTAGAAATAATATGGGGAATTCTTTATTAATTGGTGCTGCAAAAATGGGAATGGATTTCCGTTCTGTTGCTCCTAAAAGTGTTCAACCTACTGCTGAACTTGTAGCTCAAGCTAAAGAAATTGCAAAAGAGACAGGTGCTAAAATTATGGTAACCGACAATATTGAAGAAGGTGTTAAAGATTGCGATTTCTTATATACCGATGTATGGGTATCAATGGGAGAACCTGAAGAAGTTTGGAAACAAAGAATAGAATTGTTAAAACCTTATCAAGTTAATTCTGATGTTATGAGAATGACTGCTAACCCAAATGTGAAATTCTTACATTGTCTTCCTGCTTTTCATAATACCGATACTAAAGTAGGAAAAGATATTTACGAGAAATTTGGAATTAAAGCAATGGAAGTAACAGAGGAAGTATTCGAATCGGAAGCTTCTGTTGTTTTCGATGAAGCAGAAAACAGACTTCACACTATTAAAGCAGTAATGGTTGCTACATTAGGTAAGTAAATCATTTTAAATATTACAAAGAGAGAGACTCTGTTTTAATATAGTCGCTCTTTTTGTATATTATAATATGACTATCCGTGTAATTACCTAATTTATAGATTGATTTTCTTCATCTGCCCAATCCCTAAAGGGGGAGAAGAAAATCAATTTGCTCCCTTTAGGGTTCAGGGTAAACAAATTGATTTTCAACATATATCTCTTGTAAATGGGTATATAAGCGAACTGTCATTTATTATAAATTAGTATTATTTATAACCATTCTGTAAAGAAATAGTATGTCATAACTCCAGAGTAAATAAGTTTTAAGCCTGTTCCAAGTAAAAATCCCAAGAACGAACCTAAGCCCGATTTTACCGATTTGTCTAAATTGGCTCCTCTAATTAATTCTGCTATAATTGCTCCAAGTAAAGGCCCAATGATTATTCCAATAGGAGGGAAGAAAAATAAACCTACGATAAGACCAATTATAGAACCTCGGACTCCGGCTTTAGAGCCTCCAAATTTTCTTGTTCCCCAAACAGGAACTATATAATCTAAAAATGTTACAATAATGGCTATAAACCCCATTAATATTAAAAACGAAGATGCAAAATCTCCAAATTGAGTTAATTGTAGCATTAATAATCCTAGAAAACTCAAAGGAGGTCCGGGTATTATTGGTAATATGCATCCTATTAAACCAACAATTATTAAAAGTATTCCTAATACTAAAATAAAAAAATCCATAATTAATATTTTTTAAATATCGATTTATTTATATTGTTTTTTTTATTGGTTTGAAAACTGCATGCAGAACTAGAACATTTACTACAACGATTCTCTGTTTTTGGATTAAAAAAATCGAAAATGTTATATAATACATAAACAACACTTATTACGATAATTAAATATGTTATAATTTCTTGTAGCATAATATTAAAAGAATAAGTTACCTATTTTATTAATTAGAAAAGCCATAATCCAGGCAAGTGTTGTTGTATAAAACATTGCAAATACTGCCCATTTCCAATGTCCCGATTCTTTATTTATTGCGGCAATAGTAGCTACACAAGGGAAATATAAAAGAATAAATATTAAAAAACCTAGGGCTACTACCGGAGTATAAACTTTTTCTCCTTTATTTGGTTCGTAATCATATGTTGCCGATTGTAGTTGTTTTGTTAATGTTTTTGAGTTAGTAGTGTCGTCTGAAGAATCGGAGTGATATAAAACACTCATAGTGCTAACAACAATTTCTTTTGCTGCTACACCGGAGAGAATACTAACACTCATTTTCCAGTCGAATCCTAATGGTCGCATAACAGGTTCTATAAATTTACCTAATCTGCCAATATATGAATTTTCGTGATAATCGGAACTTTCTTTGTCTTTTAATTTGCTGATTTCAATATTTTTCAGATTTTCTAAATTTTCTATATCTTCTATATCTTCATTTTGAGCAATTGATATTTGTGTATTATATGTTTCTGTTATTTGTTGAATTTTTGCTTCATATTTTTCCGAATTTTTAGTATTCAATGGGTAATAACCCAGTGCCCATATGATAATTGAAGCAAAAAGAATAATTCCACTCATTTTTTGTAGATATTGAACTCCTTTGTGCCACATGTGTTTTAATGTTGAGCGCATTGTTGGAACACGGTAAGGAGGAAGTTCCATTACAAAAGGAATTTCTTTCGATTTTAATAATGTTTTCTTAAAAATTATTGCAATAAATGCCGCTACTATTATCCCAAAAATATAAATGCTAAACAGTAAGGTTCCGGGATGACTTGGGAAAAACGCAGAAATAATTACCAGATATACAGGTAGCCGGGCACTACACGACATAAATGGATTTATTAAAATTGTTAATAGCCTATTATTTCTATTTTCTATTGTTCTTGTTGCCATTATAGCCGGAACATTACACCCAAATCCCATAAGTAAAGGAATGAATGATTTTCCATGTAAACCAATCTTGTGCATTATTCTATCCATAATAAATGCAGCACGTGCCATATATCCAGTATCTTCCATTAACGATATAAAGAAAAAGAGAATAAGTATGTTGGGCAAAAATACAATAACACCACCAACTCCACTTATAATACCATCTATTAATAGGTCTTTTAATGGCCCACTTGCCATAGTATTGTTTATAACTTGACTAATAAAATCTACTAAATTCGAAATCCATTTCATAGGGTATTTCCCAAACGAAAATGTCGATTGAAACATTAACCACATAAAAAAGAAGAATATTGGAAATCCCAGATATTTATGTGTTAAAAAATGGTCAATCTTATCGGTAGTTTTTCTTTTAATATTTATATTTCCTTTGTATGTTTCTTTTAATGCACCTGCAATAAAACCGTATTTTGAGTCTGTAATTATTGTTTCAGAATCGTCGGAAAAATGAGCTTCTATTTTCGATATTTCTTTCGATGCTGTATTTAAAATATCATCGGAATTTTTCCATTTGGTAATACTGAATCTTACAGATTTATCTTTTTCTAATAATTTAATTGAATAAAAACGCGATGAAATAATATCTGTTAATCTTTTATTTTTCCATATTTTGTCTTGAATATTGTGTATCGATTGTTCAATATCCCAACCATAATTAATATGTATATGTCTAACAGTAGGGTCGTTATCTTCATATACATCAATAACTTTATTAAAAAGATTTTTTATTCCATAACCCGAAGAACCTACTGTTGGGATAATAGGAATTCCAATCATTTTTCCTAATGCTTCATAATTAAATGTGTCACCTTTCTTCTTTAACTCATCATACATATTAAGAGCAATTACTACTTTAATATCCATGTCGATAAGTTGGGTTGTAAGATAAAGATTGCGTTCAAGATTTGATGCATCAACAACATTTACAATAACATCGGGTAATTCTCCTAAAATATGTTTGCGTACATATAATTCTTCCGGCGAATACGCCGACAAAGAGTAAGTTCCGGGAAGGTCGGTAATGTGTATTTTATAGCCGTTTTGTTGAAATTGTGCAATTTTTGAGTCAATAGTTACACCGCTGTAATTTCCTACATGTTCTTTCGATTTTGAAGCATGGTTAAAAATTGTAGTTTTCCCACAATTAGGGTTTCCAACTAAGGCAATCTGAATTTCCTTTCCTTTTACTTTTGCGGAGGTTTTTAATTTTGCATCGTCTATTACACCATTGAACTTGTTCGGAGCAATTTCTTTAGCTTCTTCTTTTGTAATAACTTCAATGAGCGAAGCCTCACTTCTACGCAAAGAAACTTCGTATCCCATAATAGAATATTCTATGGGGTTTTTTAGTGGAGCATTTTTTATTACTGTAACTTTTTTGCCTTTTACAAAACCCATTTCAGTAATACGTTTTCTAAAAGCACCTCTTCCTTTTACTTTAGTAATTATGCCCGAATCATTATTTTGTAGTTGCGATAATTTCATATTAAGATTAACCAATTTAATAGCGCGTAAAAGTAATATTATAAACTTATTTTAACAATATAAAAAGATGTTATTTTTAAAGAATCTAAATAAAAATTTAAAGAGTTATTTATGTTTTTATTAGTAACCTGATTTTTTTGATTATCTGTTGATGCGTTTATTTATTTGCAGAATAATAATTTAGAATATTTTAATGGCATTAATCGGTTGATATATGAAGCGTTGGGCGTTTTAAAGCACTACACTTTCAATTTACTATTAAATTTCTTTATTTGCACAAATTTCAATTTAACCACTTATCGCCCAATAATTTATACACCTTATTGAGGCTATGTGCTTTATTATAAATCAAAAATACATATTTTATAGATGTATTACAAAAAACAATTCAATGTTACTTATAGCCTTTGGCTTATAGTCAACAAATGTTAATCTTTGCACTGTGGAAATAAAATCTAAAATAGGAACTCGTATTAAAGAATTAAGAGATTTAAAAAATATGTCTCAGAAAGATTTATCGTATTCTGCTGATTTAGATAGAAGCTACATTGCAAGTGTCGAAAATGGGAAACGTAATATTTCAATTGTAAATATTGAAAAAATTGCTACTGCACTTGATATTTCATTAAAAGATTTTTTTCATAATGACAAGTTTGATTACGATAAATAAAGCTGTAAAAAAACTTCAAATCCTTAATTGATAAATCAATTAAGGATAGTGGGAACAAAGGGAAAACGGCTATGATTAGGTCTTCAAAGCCTATTCTAAATATTCACGAAGCTATAAAAGCACAGTTAGTTCATAATGGAGTAAACAAAGATTTGATTTATCCCCCGCTTAATTCAAGAACTCCTGAATTAAAATTAGCAGGATTTTTAAAACAAAAAGACCAAGATGTTTGTGTTACTCCTAATAATTTAGAAGCTACTACTGAAATTCTAAAAATAGGATTGCTCAATGGAGAAAACGATGAATTTGGCAAAGAATTCACAAAAAAAACATTGACAATTAATATTCGAAGTCAAATAAGTAGTATTCAAAAGAATTTTGATACTCTTTATGAAAGAACAATATCAGAAGCTCAAAATTTGCACGAAAGGTGTCCTGAAATGGTGTTAGGAGAAGTCTATATGATTGCAGTTCCTGAATATGATGATAAAGAATTTGCTAACAAAAAATCAAAATTCAAAACAATAAGTGCAAAATTGGTTGAGAAATATATTAAGTCCTTTCAAACAATTACAAACAGGAATGATATTTCAAAGAGTTTTTATCAATATGAAGCAACTTGTTTATTGATAGTTGATTTCAGCAAAAAGACACCAAAAATATATAATTCTACTGCTGAATTAGTTGAAGACAAACTATTACCAACAGACACAAATGTGAAATTTGAGGGACTTGAATGGAATAAATTTTCAGAGAAGTTGATCAAAACCTACTAAACAAGATTTGGAACGGGAATATTAAGTTGATATTTTTCGATTAAGAAAGTATCTATCTCCTCTTTTTCGGATAGTGTTTTTAAAATATCAAGTTCTTCCTTTGAGAATTCAGGTATTGTAAATCTTTCAATAAAATTCTTTTGATAACACGGAAAACCACCTTGTATTGAAACACTTGTTGTTGTTACATAGTAATCCATTACAATTGAGTTTAATATTTTCTGAACTATTAATATATTTTCTTCTTTTGACATTGAATGAGATAAACTATCAAAAAGTGTAGCTTTTCCAGAAGTGTCTTTACTAAAATATATACCATAACCATTAGTATAATAAGCATCATCTTCTGGAACAAATAAAAATCTTGGATGTTTACTGAAAGTTGGATTGAGAATTTTTTTTCCTATTCTTGCAATCCCTTGCGTTCTTCCCCAAACGTAAAAAGGTTCAAATATTGTTTTTCCTTTATTTCTACTTGCTAACTTTTCACGTTCAGAAAGTAAGTAATCATAACATTTAGGATATTTGGTTTTAAATTCTGTTTCTAAAATTGGTGTTGCAGTTTTTTTATCAACTTTATAAGGACAACAGTTCGTTAAAAAGTGATTTAAGTATCTAATAATGAGTAAAATAAATTAAAAAGAAATGCGATAAAATTTGTTTAAAACCTTGGCAATCAGTATCTTAGTAGATTAACGACAATCTGTTATGATATGATTACCAAGGGGATAAAATCTTATAATAAGCTAATAATCAGCACGTTAAACAAATTACCGAATATTAATAAGTGTAGAAAAGACTTTTTGTTAGAGGTCTTTGTTCTTATGCTCAGTATAAATAGGGCGTATAAACTTCCTACAGTTATCTCGCTATGGTAATTTTAAAGAACAAAGATACAGACAACAATTTGAAAAGCAATTTGATTTTCTAGAATTTAACAAACAACTTGTACTTTCTGCAGGTGGAGGTAAATATGCAATAGCATTTGACCCGAGCTATATTAACAAGTCTGGCAAAAGTACTCATGGAGTTGGTTATTTTTGGTCTGGAGTAGCTGGACAAGCAAAGTGGGGTTTAGAAATTGCAGGGCTTGCAGCTATAGATATCAACAACCATACAGCTCACCATTTAGAGGCTGTGCAAACATTTACAAATAAAAATACTGAATCCACACTAACGGATTGGTATGCTAATATTATTACAACACGAAAAGATCAATTAAAGCAAATCTCAAATATTATTGTTGCTGATGCATGGTTCTCAAAACGAAAATTTACCGATGAAATAATTTTAGCAGAAATGAATCTTATTAGTCGGTTTAGAGATGACGCAGATTTATTATACTTATTTCATGGACAACATTCTGGAGGAAAAGGTAGACCAAAAAAATATGATGGAAAGATTATACATAACAATATAAATAAAGATTACTTTAACTTTGTTGAGAAGAATGAGAACGCTGAGATTTACTGTGCTGAGGTATATTCTAAAGCATT
>CAZDCZ010000019.1:0-39559 GCA_964504155.1 uncultured Bacteroidales bacterium
CGATAAGCGGCTATAAATTGACAACTTTAGTTTTCGGAGTAGTCTCAAAATTAAATAAATCAGTTATAAAAATAATTGTATGATTAATTTTTTTTAAATTTAAGATATATTCTTTTAGATGATAGTTTGCTAAAGTAGGAAGAACCAATTTTTGATTGTAGTATATTTGGTTTAGTATTATAATTGGGAGTATAAAAAAACAAATAAAACAGTATACCAATGAAAAAGAAATATATCTTATCTCTCGATCAGGGAACATCAAGCTCAAGAACTATTTTATTCGATTCAGAAGCTAATGTGGTTGGTGTTGAACAATTAGAGTTTAAACAATATTACCCAAAGGCTGGTTGGGTCGAACACGATGCCCTCGAAATATTAGAGACACAATTATATACTGCAAAAAAATTAATTAAAAAATTAAATATTTCTCCCTCAGAAATAGCATCTATTGGTATTGCAAATCAGAGAGAAACAACTGTTTTATGGAATAAAAAAACAGGGAACCCTATTTGTAATGCAATTGTGTGGCAAGATAAACGTACAGCCGACATTTGTAAACAAATGATAAAAGATGATATGCAAAATTATGTAAAAGCATCTACAGGTTTAGTTATCGATTCGTATTTTTCAGCATCAAAAATTAATTGGATTTTAAATAATGTTCCAAATGCACGCAAATTAGCAACTAATGACGATTTGCTTTTTGGAACAATAGATACATGGTTATTATGGAACCTTACAAAAGGAGAAATTCATATTACAGACTATTCTAATGCATCGAGAACTATGCTTTATAATATTAAGGAACTTGAATGGGACAAAAAACTTTTAAAATATTTCGATATTCCTGAAAATATTCTTCCCGAAGTTAAAAATTCAAGCGAAGTTTACGGAAAAACTCATATAGATATTTTTGGAGAAGCAATAACAATAAGCGGTATAGCCGGCGATCAACAAGCCGCTTTGTTCGGACAGACTTGTTTTGATGTTGGAATGACAAAAAATACTTATGGTACAGGTTGTTTTATGCTTTTAAATACCGGCAATAAAATTGTTAATTCAAACTCGGGATTATTAACTACTATTGCTTGGGGAATAAATAATAAAGTGGAATATGCTCTTGAAGGAAGCGTGTTTATTGCTGGAGCTGCAATAAAATGGTTGAGAGATGGTTTGAAATTAATTAAAAGTGCCGACGAAACAGAAGAAATAGCATTTAATGTTGACGATACTGAAGAAGTATATGTTGTGCCTGCATTTTCGGGCTTAGGTGCGCCTTATTGGGATATGGATGCCAGAGGTGCAATTTTAGGACTTACACAAGGAGTAACTGATAAGCATATTATTCGAGCAACTCTGGAATCTTTAGCATACCAATCAATGGATGTTATTATGGCAATGCAAAACGATTCGGGAATAGAACTTAAAAGTTTAAATGTCGATGGTGGAGCATCGGCAAATAATTTCTTAATGCAATTTCAAGCCGATATACTAAATGCAAATGTTGTGCGACCCGAAAATATTGAAACAACAGCCTTGGGAGTAGCTTATTTAGCTGGGTTGGCTATAAAATTTTGGACAAAAGAAGATATAATTGAAAAAAGAAAAGTTGAAAACAAATTTGTGCCTATTATGAACGAAAAACAAAGAACAAAATTATACTCAGGATGGCTTAAAGCAGTTGGAAAAACTAAAGGATGGCAACAATAATATACGCAATCTTGTTAGTATATATATACGAAAACTTATAAAAATAATTCGCAAATGAAAAAAATAATATACTTAATATTCTTAACTCTAATATTTAATAGTTGTGCAATGTACAAAATTGTTGATATTGGAAGTGTAAGTGATGTTGATTTTAAAGGAATAAAAAATAATATAATTAGTTTAGATATTTCTTTGCCAATAAAAAACCCAAATTTATATTCAATAAAAATAAAATCGGTAAATCTCGATTTGTATGTTAACGATAAATTATTTGGTAAAATAAAAAATAATAATAATATTAAATTCGCTGCAAAGAGTAACAATACTTATTCTTTACCGGTTGATGTAGAAATGAAAAGTGTTCTTTCAGGAGCATTACAAATGATTAATTTGTCAAATAGTAAGAATATTAAAGTTAGAATAAAAGGGAACGTAAAAGCCCGAGGATTAATATTTGTTAAGAAAATTGAAGTTGATGAAAACAGCATAATCGAATTTTAATTATTTATTAAAAAATAACAGAAATTAGTAATTTGAATAAAGCATATATGTTTATTGGTTCATACTATAAAAAATATTATTATAGAAGAACTATTAATTTCGTAAAGATGAAAAAATAGTTAATTTTGAAGAATTAAATAATATTATATTTGATAAAATATTGATTTAAGTTTGCTAATATTTTTCAGTAAGTTATAAAACTAATACATATGAACACTCGCAAAGTATTTATAATAGTGCTTTTTCTTGCTTTTCATTTCCTTGTAAAAGCTCAAGAAAATAATGTATTTCAAAATAACGACAGTATTATAAACTATAATTATTCAAAATCCGATAGTGCAAAAAATATTATTCAAGATAAACGAATTGATGAGTTAGTTCAACGACATATTCAATATAATAAGTATAATAATGGCATTCTGGGTTATAGAATTAGAATATATTCTAATTTAGGGAAAAAAGCACGCTCAGAATCTGATAATGCAAGAGCTCGTTTTTATGGATATTTCCCAGAAATTCCTATTTACAGAAAATATGAAAGTCCATACTTTAAAGTTTATGTTGGAAACTTCAGAACAATGAACGATGCTTTAAATATTTTGAAAAGAGTAAAACATTATTTTCCGGAAGCATTTATTATTCACGATAAAATTAATTTCCCTAAGCTTGACGAATAAAACATAAAACTGTATTATTTATATAATATTAACTCGAATAGTAATATAAAAGATGAGTGATCAAATAAAACATGAGTGTGGTATTGCTTTAATTCGTTTATTAAAGCCATTAGAATATTATCAGGCAAAGTATGGTACGTGGATGTATGGATTGCAGAAATTATATTTATTAATGGAGAAGCAACATAATCGTGGACAAGATGGAGCCGGTCTTGTAAATGTGAAATTTGATCTCCAACCCGGGAAAAAATATATAAATAGAGTTCGATCGAATGGTGATGCTCCAATTAAGGAGATATTCGATGAAGTAAATAAAAATCACTTACATATTTGTGAGAAACATCCAGAATTGATTAATGATGCTGTATGGGCAAAAGAAAACTTGCCATTTGCAGGCGAATTGTATCTGGGACATCTAAGATACGGAACTTTTGGTCGGAATAATATTGAGTATGTACATCCTGTTATGAGAGAGAATAATTGGAAGTCGAGAAATCTTGTTCTGGCCGGAAATTTTAATATGACAAATGTCGATGAATTGTTTAAAGCACTTGTAGACTTAGGACAAGCTCCTAAAGATTATACCGATACAGTAACTGTTCTAGAGAAAGTAGGTCATTTCCTCGATGAGGAAAATCAATTATTATTCCGACAGTATAAAAACGAAGGAATAAATAATAAAGAAATTTCTCATCTTATAGCAGAAAATATTAGTGTAAAGAAAGTTCTTCAAGAAGCGAGTAAAGATTGGGATGGAGGATATGCTATGGCCGGAATGATTGGACATGGCGATGCTTTTGTTACTCGCGATCCTTGGGGTATCCGACCTGCTTTTTGTTATAAAGATGAAGAAATAGTTGTTGTGGCTTCTGAGCGCCCGGTTATTCAAACAGTAATGAATGTTAAGGAAGATGATATTTATGAAGTAAATCCAGGTGAAGCAATAATCATAAAAAAGAATGGCGATATTCTAAATAGCGAAATAAGAGTGCCTAATAAAAAACAAGCTTGTTCATTCGAGAGAATATATTTTTCTCGTGGTAGCGATATAGATATTTATCAAGAAAGAAAACAATTAGGTCGCCTACTTACTCATCGAATATTAAAAGCTATTGATAATGATATAGAAAATTCTGTATTTTCATTTATTCCTAATACAGCAGAAACAGCATTTTATGGAATGATAGATGGATTAAAAAAATCATGTATTAATGTACAAAAAAAGAAAATACTAGCTTTAGGTAACAAATTAAACGAAGCAAGTCTCGATAAAATTATGTCAGAAAGAATTCGGGTAGAAAAAGTTGCTATTAAAGATATAAAATTACGAACATTTATTTCACAAGAAAAAGGTAGGAAAGACCTTGTTGGTCATGTTTACGATATTACTTACGGAACAGTTAATAAAGGAAAAGATAATTTAATTGTTATAGACGATTCTATTGTTCGTGGAACTACTTTAAAAGAGAGTATCTTAAAAATTCTCGATAGATTGAAACCTAAGAAAATACTTATAGTTTCTTCTTCGCCTCAAATTCGTTATCCCGATTGTTATGGTATAGATATGGCTAAACTAAGCGATTTTGTTGCATTTAAAGCTACTGTTGCCTTGCTTAAAGACACTAAACAGGAGAATATTATTAACGAGGTATATAAAAAATCGAAAGCTCAACAGAATTTGCCAAAAGAACAGATAGTAAACTATGTTAAAGAAATATATAAACCATTCTCTCCGGAGCAAATTTCAAGTAAAATTGCCGAATTACTTAAATCAGATGAGATAAATGCTGATGTAGAAATTATTTTTCAATCTATTGAAAATTTGCATTCTGCATGTCCTAATCATACTGGTGATTGGTATTTCACCGGGAATTATCCTACTCCCGGCGGGAATAAAGTTGTGAATAATGCATTTGTAAATTATGTAGAAGGGAAAAATGTTAGAGCTTATTAATAAGCTGAGTTCGATATAAGGAATATGACATATTTATATCGAACTCAGCTTATTTCTTTTTTTATTTGTTGATTTTATGCTTTGGTTTATATATAATGCTTTTTATTTTTCGTTTAATATCATTTATTTTCTTTTCTTTAAGATATGAATCGAAATATCTTTCAATCTTTTTAGGATATACATCATTAATTGTAATTAGTATTCCTGTCTCTTCAACTTCACCGAACGATTCATTAATAGTTGTTCCAAAAGTTCTCATTGTTGAAGAAAGATTTGTATAAGCATTAATTAATGGAGGAATATTTTCGCTTAATTCTCGAACTTTCTTAGAAAGTATTTTGTTGTTTTCTGCAAAATCTTTACCAGTAAAAATCTTATTCATTTCATCTTTGTTAATCCCAAGCTCAAGATTTTTTTTAGGAAATACTAAGTTGTCATTATCGTGAAAATATTTATCAATAAAATATAAAATTAAATTTCTGGCTTCTCGATTATAATGTGTGTACATTGTAACCTTGCCGAAAAGATATTTAATATGAGGATTGTCAATAACTAATGCTCCTAATCCGTCCCATAAATTATCGAGAGCAAACATTGCTTTTTTAAATTTCCCGGTCGATTGATAATATGGCTGAACAAACGATCGTCCAAGTTCAATTGTGTATGGAAGATAGTTGTTTTTAAAATCATCTGAGAAATTGAACAGTTTTTCAGTAGCAAGTTTATATGAATGTTTATTCGAATTGCATTCTTGAAACCTATATCCTCCAATAATTTCTTTTTCTTTTGGATCCCAGGTTAATAATTGTTTATATGGATTAGTGCAAATATCGTAATTATCGATATCCATTTCTTTACCTGTTCCCCCTCCGGCATTCCTGAAAGTTAGTTCTCGTAATCGACCTATTTCTCTCATTACATTAGGCGAGTCGTGATGAGTAATAATATATATATGATTATGTCCGAAATTTGTGTGTCGCAGGAATTTGTCTTTATTCAATTCCTTTTCCAATAATTCTTTGCTTATTGGTTGAATTATCTCTTTCATTTATTATTAGTTTATTAGAATATACAAAGATATAAATTATTTTCGATTTATGTAATCGAAGAAAGTTAACTCATTATTCTTTTCTAAAGAATAAACATAATCCTTTATATTAGATGCCCATTCATTTCGATTTCTCGATTTGTCTATTTCTTTATATGAAATAGGTTTCCCTATTGTAAATATTATTTTTTTATCCTTTTGTTTAAACATTTCATCTACCAAATAAAACATTTCAAAATTAGTTTTTATCCCTAAAAAAATCCGAAAATTAGATAAATTGTAAAAAAAAGATGAATTTTTACCATTAATATGTAATGGAATAATATCTCTTTCGTGCTTTATAGCTTTTGTAATAAAACTTTTTTTCCATTCTAAATCAACAATCTTTCCTTTTCGTTTACGAGAACATAATCCGGCAGGAAAATTTAATATCTGGCTATCAGACTCGTAGGTGTATTCAATTTTTTTTGCATATTCTGTCGATTGTTTGCCATGCTTATTTATTGGAATAAGTATAGAAGACGCATTTTTAACATTCATTAAAATATCGTTTACAAAAAATCTAACATTTGGGAATTTTTCCCCTATTATTGAAGTAAAAACAAGACCATCTAATCCTCCTAACGGATGATTGGCTACAAATATAAAGCGACCATTATCTGGAACGTTTTCTATCCCATTTACAACAATTTTTAAATCGAAATGTTTTATGCAGGCTTTTACAAAGTCTAAACCTTTTTTATCTCCAAATTCTGCAAGTATTTGATTTAATTCATCTTCGTGAATAATTCGTTTTAAATAGTTGTAAATAAAACACGGTATAATTTTTGCTATTCTAGGATTTTTTTTCTTGAATACTTCTTTAATATCTATCTTGTCCATTACTTATAATTTGAGTTATAAAATCACTATAAAATTACAGAAAATATCTTGAAAACGATATCTCGAGAAGCTTTTTGTAAATGTGTATTTTTATATTTATGTAATTATAAACGAAAAAGTTATCAACAAAGTGGTAAAAAGTGGTAAAAAGTGGTGTGATGTGGGAAAATTTTGCATATTTTTACATAATAATTTAGTTTAATTGAATGACAACATTTATAGGAGATTATAATTGCAAAACTGATGCTAAGGGGAGAATTACTTTACCTTCGGCCTTGAAGAAGCAGATGTGTTCTGCTTCTCAGGGTATATTTGTTGTTAAAAAAGATATTTTTGAAAAGTGTTTAGTACTATTTCCAATCGAAGAATGGGATAGGCAAAATAAAATAATACGAGATAAAATAAATCCGTATAATAAAGAACATAATAAATTTTTAAGAAATTTCTACAGAGGTTCGGCAGAGGTTATACTCGATAGTAATAATCGTATGTTGATTCCTAAACGCTTATTAGATTTGGTTGAGATAAAAAAAGATGTTGTTCTTGCAGGGCAAGATGGCAAGATAGAAATCTGGGCCAATGAATTATACGAGTTTTTTGATGAAGAAAGTGAAAATTTTGCTGCTTTAGCCGAAAAGATAATGGGAGGTGATATAAACCGTGAAAATTTTGAATAATGGAATATCATATACCGGTATTGTTAAACGAGAGTGTTAATGGTTTAAATATTAAACCCGACGGAATATATGTTGATGTAACATTTGGAGGGGGAGGGCATTCTTACGAAATATTTAAACAACTTAAAACAGGCAAACTAATTGCTTTCGATCAAGATATTGATGCAAAAGAGAATGTTATAGATGACGAGAGATTTATTTTTGTAAATCACAATTTTAGATTCATAAAAAATTTTTTAAAGTACTACAAATTTAATAAGGTTGATGGTGTTTTTGCCGATTTAGGAGTTTCTTCACATCATTTCGATGTTGCAGAACGCGGTTTTTCATACAGGTACGACGGAGCTCTTGATATGAGAATGAATAAAAGAACCGATTTTACTGCAGAAGATCTTATTAATAATTACGATGAGAAAGAATTAGCTCGTGTTTTTTTTGAATATGGCGAATTAAGAAATTCTAGAAGCATAGCAAAAAAAATCGTTTTGTCTCGAAAAGAAAATACTATTTCAAGTATTTTCCAATTATTAGAAATAATTAAACAATTTACTCCTCGGCGTGTCGAGAATAAATTCTATGCAAAAGTTTTTCAGGCATTACGTATAGAAGTTAATCACGAGATGGATGCTTTAAAAGAAATGCTGATTCGTGCCGAAGAAATGCTTGCCCCAGGAGGAAGACTTGTTGTTATTACTTATCACTCTCTTGAAGATCGTTTGGTTAAAAATTTTATGAAAAAAGGAAAATTTTCGGGTGAAGTAGAAACCGATTTCTATGGAAATAAATTAGTACCATTTAAATTGATTAATAAAAAAGTTATTTTGCCCGAACAAAATGAGATAAAAAAGAATAGTAGAGCGCGTAGTGCTAAATTAAGAATTGCTGAAAAATTATAAGTAATATATGAAGCATAATAATGATAATATTGAATTTATTGATGAGCAGCAAGAAAGAAAAGAATTAAAATTTGGTGCTGTTAAAGATTTGCTCGATGGAAGCGTGCTTACAAAAGATATTGTTGTAAAACAAATTCCATTTATTATATTCTTAACAATATTGGCTTTTTTTTATATAGGAAATAGATATCATGCCGAAAAAGTCGTTAGAGAAAGTATTATTTTGCAAAAAGATCTTAAAGAATTGAGAGCCGAATCTATTACTATAGCATCTGAATTGATGTTTATTAGTAAACAATCAGAAGTCTCTAAATTAGTGAAAAAACGAAATCTTAATTTAAAAGAATCGGTTGTGCCACCAAAAAAAATAATTATTAAAAAAAATTATTAAAAAAATAATGCCATTAAAAAAAGATATAGTATGGAGAGTAGGTGTAACTTATGTTTTTGTTCTTGTTTTGGCTGGAATAATTGCAGGAAAAGTGTTATACATCCAAATTGTTGATGGTGGAGAATTGCGAAAAAAATCAAAAACAATAAATTACGAAGACATTATTGTAGAATCGAATAGAGGAGACATCTTGGCTGCCGATGGAAGATTATTGGCAAGTTCTATTCCTTACTACGAAATAAGAATGGATACTCGTAGTACAGGAATGGACGATAAAGTTTTTTTAAAAAATATAGATTCTTTAGCTTATTGTTTATCGGGATATTTTAAAGATAAAACGGCAAACGAATATAAAAATGAGTTTGTTAAAGCTAGAAGAAATAACGAGAGATTTCATTTAATTAAGCGACGAGTAAATTATAATCAATTAAAAGAAATAAAGAAATTTCCTCTTTTTCGCTTAGGTCAGTATAAAGGTGGAATTATTGTAATTCCTACTAATATTAGAATACAACCTCATGTAAATCTTGCTTCTAGAACCATTGGCTATACTACAAAAAGTCGATCCGACAATTCTGTTGGTATTGAAGGTGCATACGATAACGACTTAAAAGGAGTTGAAGGTGTACGATTAATGCAAAAACTTAATGGTAATGTATGGATTCCTGTAAACGATGGTAATGAAGTGGAACCAAAAGATGGGAATGATGTTGTTACAACTATCGATGTAAATATTCAGGATGTTGCCGAGAGTGCTTTAATGCGCCAATTGAAAATTCAGGAAGCTCATCACGGAACTGTTGTTTTAATGGAAGTTTCAACCGGAGAAGTTAAGGCTATTGCTAATTTAGAACGTAATAGTAAAGGCGAATATAAAGAAACGTATAATTATGCTGTTGGAGAAAGTACAGAACCCGGATCTACTTTTAAGCTTGCAAGTATGATTGCTGTTCTCGAAGATGGTTATGTCGATATGAACGATTCTGTTGACACCGAGAAAGGAATAGTTTATTATTACGATACTAAAATGAGCGATTCTAAGATTGGAGGATATGGAAAAATCTCTGTTAGAGATGCTTTCGTAGTTTCGTCAAATGTAGGGATATCTAAAATTATTACTAAATATTATACCGGTAAAGAACATAAATTTATCGATAGATTATATCGAATGAATTTGAATAAGAAATTGGGCCTAGATATTAAAGGAGAAGGAAAACCAAATATTAAATATCCAGGCGATAAATTGTGGTCGGGAATTTCTCTGCCTATGATGTCAATAGGGTACGAAGTTCAGATGACCCCATTACAAATACTTACCTTTTATAATGCTATTGCAAATAATGGGAAAATGATAAAACCTATGTTTGTAAAATCGTTGATGTATCATGGTGATGTAGTTAAAAGCTTCGAGACAAAAATAATTAGTCAATCTATATGTTCGCATTTAACATTAAAAAAAGTGCAAGAAATGCTCGAAGGAGTAGTTGAGAATGGAACAGCTAGAAATTTAAAAAATAGTAATTATAAAATTGCGGGAAAAACCGGAACTGCCCAAATTGCAAATAAAAAACTCGGGTATAAAGATAATTTAAAGATTAGTTATCAGGCATCTTTTGTGGGGTATTTCCCTGCCGATAATCCAAAATATTCGTGTATTGTTGTTGTAAATTCTCCATCAAAAAATGTGTATTACGGAAACCTTGTTGCCGGTCCTGTTTTTAAAGAAATTGCCGATAAAGTTTATGCCACAAGAATTGATATGCACAAAAGTGTAAATAAAATTTACAATAATTCTAAAACAAAAATAGCATATACTAAAAATAGTTATAAAGATGAATTAGTTTATGTCTTAAATAGTTTAGGAATACCTGTTAATGACGAGCAGGTAGATTCTGATTGGGTTCTTACATCAAAAAAAGATTCTTTTATTAAACTTTCTAATAGATATATTGACAAAGGAATTATGCCAAAAGTTGTTGGAATGGGAGTAAAAGATGCTGTATATATATTAGAAAATTTAGGGCTTGAAGTAAAAATTGATGGAAAAGGAAGTATCCAAAACCAATCGATACAATATGGCAAAAGAATAGAAAAAGGAGACAAAGTAGTATTAACAATGTCGTTTACAGAATGATGAGACCTTTAAGTGAAATATTAGAGAATTTAGATACCCAAAAAATAATTGGTAGGGTTAATATTCGAGTGGCTGAAATTAGATTCGATTCTCGAACTGTGAAAAATGGCGATTTATTTGTTGCTGTAAAAGGTTCGCAAGTTGATAGTCATAAGTTTATTAATAATGTAGTAGAAAATGCAGTAGCTGCTGTTGTGTGTGAAAACTTACCAGAACAAATTAGCGATAAAGTTACTTATATTGTTGTTAAAGATAGTAGTAAGGCTTTGGGTATTATTGCTTCTGTTTTTTACGATAATCCATCATCAAAATTAAAACTTATTGGAGTTACCGGAACAAACGGAAAAACTACTACTGTAACATTGTTATATAACTTATTTCGAAAATTAGGATATAAAGTAGGAGTTTTATCAACGGTACGAAATTATATTAACAATAAAAAAATAGATGCTACTCATACAACTCCCGATGCAGTTCAAATTAATAACTTACTCAATAAAATGATAATTGAGGGTTGCGAATATTGTTTTATGGAAGTTAGCTCTCATGCAATACATCAGAATAGAATTGCAGGATTAAATTATTATGGTGCAATATTTACAAATATTACTCACGATCATTTAGATTATCATAAAGCTTTTGCTGAATATATTAATGTTAAAAAATCATTTTTCGATAATCTTAATAAAAATGCTTTTGCTTTAATAAATATCGACGATAAAAATGGTAAAATAATGGTTCAAAATACCAAGGCGATAGTTAAAACTTATGGAATAAAGTCATTAGCCGATTATAAAGCTAGAATAATAGAAAGTCATTTCGATGGCTCGCTTATTAATATTGAGAATGTTGATGTATGGACACATTTTATTGGAGAATTTAATGTTTATAATTTACTCTCGGTATATGCATGTGCATTAGCGCTTAATCAAGAGAGTTACAGTGTTCTTACTGCAATTAGTGAATTGAAACCTGTTGAAGGGCGTTTCGAGACTATTGTTTCGAAAAATAACATTACTGCAATAGTCGATTATGCTCATACTCCCGATGCATTGAAGAATGTATTAAAAGCAATAAATAAAATATTAAAAAGTAATCAAAAGTTAATTACGGTTGTTGGTGCGGGTGGCGATAGAGATAAAACCAAAAGACCCGAGATGGCTAAAATAGTTGTAGCAAATAGTAATAAAATTGTTTTTACTTCTGATAATCCGCGAACAGAAGATCCTAAGACAATTATCAATGATATGAAAGAAGGACTGGAAGATAAAGATAAAAAGAAAATCCTTACTGTTATTGATAGACGTGAAGCCATAAGAACAGCTTGTTTCTTGGCCGAAGAAAATGATATTGTCCTTATTGCAGGAAAAGGACATGAAACATATCAGGAAATAAATGGAGAGCGAAATCATTTCGACGATAGAGAAGAAGTGAGAATAATATTTAAAGAAATAAATAACTAATACAATATGCTTTATTATCTGTTTGAATATTTAGAAAAACTTAATTTCCCGGGAGCCGGAATGTTTCAATATATTTCGTTTCGCTCAGGAATGACTGTTATTACATCTTTAGTTATATCATTAATTTTTGGAAAGCAAATTATTAATATTTTACGTAAAAAGCAGATCGGGGAAGAAGTTCGTGATTTAGGACTGAAAGGTCAAAAGTCAAAAGACGGAACACCTACAATGGGTGGTATTATTATTCTTACATCTATTATTATCCCAACTATGCTGTTTGCCGATCTTAAAAATATTTATGTAATATTAATGTTGATTACTACAATATGGATGGGAATAATCGGATTTATTGACGATTATATTAAAATTTTCAGAAAAAATAAAAAAGGATTAGCAGGTAAATTTAAAATACTAGGACAAGTTGGGCTTGGATTAATTGTTGGAATAACACTTTACATGAACGATGATGTAGTTGTACGCGAAAATATACCACATATATTAGATTCACAAAAGTTTGAATTAATCGATAATTTAGAAAATATAAACGATAAAGAAATTATAGAAACAAAAGATGTGAAATCTACAAAAACTACCATTCCGTTCTTTAAAAATAACGAATTCGATTATGCATACCTAGTCTCATTTCTTGGTAAGAAAAGCGAAAAATGGGCATGGCTTGTTTTTATATTTTTTGTTATTTTAATTGTTACGGCTGTTTCTAATGGAGCAAATCTTACCGATGGTCTCGATGGCTTGGCAACAAGTTCATCAGCAATTATTGGTGTAACTTTGGGTATTTTGGCCTATGTATCGGGTAATACAATTTTTTCCGATTATCTAAATATTATGTATATCCCTAATGTTGGCGAATTAGCAATATTTATTAGTGCTTTTATTGGTGCTACGATAGGGTTTATGTGGTATAATTCCTATCCTGCTCAGGTATTTATGGGCGATACAGGAAGTCTTGCTTTAGGTGGTATTATTGCTGTTTTTGCAATTATTATTCGCAAAGAATTGTTAATTCCAATTCTCTGTGGAGTGTTTCTTATGGAAAGTCTTTCTGTTATAATGCAGGTAAGCTATTTTAAATATACTAAAAGAAAAACAGGTATAGGAAAAAGAATATTTAAAATGGCTCCTTTACATCATCATTATCAAATAAAAGGCTATCCTGAACCTAAAATTGTAACTCGATTTATGATTGTGGGAATTATTTTAGCCGTTATAACAATTGTTACATTAAAAATAAGATAATAAAAAACTAATGAACAAAAGAATTGTAATACTTGGTGCCGGAGAAAGTGGAGTGGGATCTGCAGTTTTAGCTAAAAAACTGGGGAACGATGTTTTTGTGTCCGATTTCGGAAGTATTAAAAATGTATATAAGAAAAAACTTAATGAGAAAAATATTTCATGGGAAGATGAAAAACATACTGAAAGTATGATTTTAAATGCCGATGAAATTATTAAAAGTCCCGGAATAAGTGAAAAGGCACCTATTGTTATAAAAGCAAAAGAAAAAAATATTCCTATAATCTCCGAAATTGAATTTGCCGGCAGACATACCGATGCATTTAAAATATGCATTACCGGTAGTAATGGAAAAACTACTACAACAATGTTAATTTATTATATTCTTTCGAATGCAGGATTAAATGTTGGTATTGCAGGGAATATTGGTAAAAGTTTTGCCCTTCAAGTTGCCGAAGAAAAATTCGATTATTATGTAATCGAATTAAGCAGTTTTCAACTCGATGGAATGTGTAATTTTAAAGCCGAGATGGCTATAATAATGAATATAACACCCGATCATCTCGATAGATATAATGGAATGCAAGACTATATTAACTCTAAATATAGAATAGTTCAAAATCAAACCCCAAACGATTATTTTATTTTTTGGGCCGAGGATCAAATACTTATTCAAGAAAATAAAAAAAGAAAAATTCTTTCTAAACACCTTCCTTTCGCACTGAATACTGAGATAGAACAAGGTGCTTTTGTTTGTGAAAATATAATTAAGTTTAAATATACTAATAAAGATTTCGATATGTCAGTTAACGAATTAGCATTAAAAGGGCAGCACAATACTTATAACTCTATGGCTGCAGGTATTGCCACACAGGTGCTGAAAATCAGAAAAGAAGTTATTCGTGAAAGTTTAAGTAGCTTTAAAGGAGTAGAACATAGACTCGAATCTGTTTTAAAAGTTCAGGGAATAGAGTTTATTAACGATTCAAAAGCTACAAATATCAATTCTACTTGGTATGCTTTAGAAAGCATGAACGATAAATTAATATGGATTGTTGGTGGAGTTGATAAAGGAAACGATTATTCTTTGCTAGAAGACCTTGTTAGGCAGAAAGTTAAAGCAATAGTGTGTCTTGGAAAAGATAATGAAAAAATTCATAATGCTTTTAAAGGTATTGTTGATACTATTGTTGATACACAATCGGCGTCCGAAGCTGTTAAAACAGCTTATTATCTTGGCAGTAAAGACGATACTGTATTATTGTCTCCTGCTTGTGCAAGTTTCGACTTATTTAATAATTATGAAGAAAGAGGTAATTTATTTAAAAAAGCAGTTCGCGATTTATAAAAGGTATAAATAGAATTGTTGCTTAATAATTGCATGTAAGCAGAAAATGAAATTGAAAACAAATGAAATTAAAAGAGGTATTATCGAAGTATTTTAAAGGCGATGGAATAATATGGGGTATTATTCTTTTGTTGTCAATTGTTTCGTTATTAGCAGTTTATAGCTCTACCGGAACACTTGCATATAAATATCATGGAGGTAATACTGCATATTACGTTCTTAAACATTTTTCGTTATTGGTTTTCGGATTTGTAGTAATTTTTATTACTCATTTAATACCATATAAATTTTATTCTCGATTATCGCAATTATTTCTTTATGTGTCGATATTTATGCTTGGCATAACTTTAGTTCTGGGTACAAGCCTAAATCAAGCATCACGTTGGTTAACCTTGCCGGGAATTGGATTAACAATTCAAACATCTGATTTTGCCAAACTTGCGTTGATAATGTATTTAGCTAGAGTATTGTCGTTACGTCAAGATAGGATCGATAAATTCGACGGAATTATTGTTCATTTAATCTTACCGATAGTTTTTGTGTGTGGATTAATAATGCCTGCTAATTTATCAACAGCATTAATATTATCTGCAACATCAATGGTATTGTTATTTATTGGTAGAGTGCCTACTAGATACCTGCTTGGAGTTGCCGGAGTTGGTGTTTTAGCAATATCTTTATTGGTGGCAGGTGTCTTAGTGTCGAAAGAAAAAGGAAGGGTAGGAACTTGGCAAAATAGAATTGAAAATTATATAGGAAATGAAAATGGGGATAATTATCAGGTCGAACAAAGTAAAATAGCTATTGCTTCTGGAGGCTTTTTTGGTAAAGGTCCGGGAAATAGTTCACAAAGGAATTTTTTGCCGCATCCATATTCCGATTTTATTTATTCTATAATTATTGAAGAATATGGATTCTTCGGCGGGTTTTTTATTCTATTATTATATTTAGTACTATTATATCGAGCTGGCGTTATTGTTCGAAAAACAAAACGTACTTTTGCCGCTTTTTTATCAATAGGATTGGCAATAAGTCTAACTTTTCAAGCAATGATAAATATGGGTGTTGCAGTAAATGTTTTTCCTGTAACCGGTCAAACATTGCCATTAGTTAGTATGGGAGGTTCATCGTTATTATTTACCGGTGTTGCCTTAGGTATAATATTAAGTGTAAGTCGAAGCGTGCAAATCGACGAAGAATATCAGAGCGAAGAAACTTAGTGTAATAATAAATTATACAACATTATAAAATGCAAGCTAATAAGAACAAAAATATAATCATAAGTGGAGGAGGAACAGGAGGACACATATTTCCTGCTATTTCTATTGCAAATGCATTGAAAAATATTGATAAAAATATTAATATTCTTTTTGTAGGAGCAAAAGGAAAAATTGAAATGGAGAAAGTCCCTGCTGCCGGATATAAAATTATTGGTTTGCCAATTGCAGGTTTTCAACGACGTATTAGTTTTAAAAACATAACTTTATTCTTTAAGTTATTTAAAAGCCTAGTTTTATCGAAAAAAATAATAAAAAATTTTAAACCCGATATAGTTGTGGGAGTTGGTGGTTATGCCAGTGGTCCGGTGCTGATGATGGCTAATAGAAAGAAAATTCCAACTCTTATTCAAGAGCAAAATTCATATGCAGGTATTACAAATAAATTACTTGCTCGAAAAGCAAAGAAAATATGTGTTGCTTACAAAGAAATGGGGAAGTATTTTCCAAACGAGAAAATTATATTTTCGGGAAATCCTGTACGACAAGATTTATTAAATTATATAAATAATAAACCTGTTGCCTTAAAACATTTTGAGCTCGATAGTAATAAAAAAGTTGTACTTGTTCTTGGCGGAAGCCTAGGTGCTCGAACTATAAATAATAGTATTATTTCTAATATAGAAAATTTATTAAAAGAGAATATTCAAATACTATGGCAAACAGGGAAGAATTATTATAATGAGGCAGTTAATTCAATTAAAAATATAGAGAATTCTAATATTCATGTTCTCGATTTTATTAAAAGAATGGATTTAGCATATTCTGCTGCCGATATTATTATTTCTCGGGCAGGTGCCGGAACAATTTCAGAATTAAGCTTAGTTGCGAAACCTGTTATTTTAGTTCCTTCACCTAATGTTGCAGAAGATCATCAAACAAAGAATGCCATGGCATTAGTAAAAAATCAAGCTGCAATATTAGTTGCCGATAGCGAAGCAAAAGAAAAATTGATTGAAACAGTATTCTTGTTAAAAAACGATGAGGATAAAATAAATAAACTTGCAATAAATATTGCTAAAATGGCTATGCCCGATTCTGCAGCAATTATTGCAAACGAAATATTAAATTTAATTTAAATAGTTTAGCGTGAATATTAATAAAATACATAATGTTTATTTTGTTGGAATTGGAGGAATAGGAATGAGTGCTATTGCCCGGTATTTTAACTCTATTGGCAAAAATGTAGCAGGTTACGATAAAGTGTCGAAAGCACTTACAGTAAAGTTAAATAGCGAAGGCATTGATATTCATTTTGACGATAATGTAGAATTAATCGATAAAAAATATAAAAATAAGAATACAACATTAGTAGTTTATACTCCTGCAATACCAAATACTAATAACGAACTGAACTTTTTTATTGAAAACGATTTTATTGTAAAAAAAAGGTCGGAAGTTTTAGGATTGTTGTGTAGCACTAAACAGGGAATTGCAGTTTCCGGAACTCACGGAAAAACTACAATATCAACTATGATTGCACATCTATTAAAGCAATCGACAATTGGGTGTAGTGCTTTTTTGGGCGGAATTTCAAAAAATTACGATAGTAATTATCTTGTTGATATTAATAGTGAAAAAATTGTAATAGAAGCCGATGAATTCGATAGATCATTTCTTACATTATATCCCGATATTGCTGTCGTTACAGCAATAGATGCCGACCATCTTGATGTTTACAAGAATGCAGATAATCTTAAACAGAGCTTCGAACAGTTTATAAATCAAATAAATAATAAAGGGAAGCTAATAATAAAAAAAGGTCTGAATATTAATTATCATAATATAAAAGACATTGATATTTATAATTATTCCTTAAATGAAAAATCTGATTTTTATGCAGAGAATATAAGAATAGATGAGGGCTTATATATATTCGATTTTATTACTCCGAATAGTAGAATCAATAATATAAAACTTGGTTTCCCGGGAATAATTAATGTAGAGAACGCTATTGCTGCACTAAGTGTTGCATATTTGTGTGGAGTTAAAAGTTTAGAGTTAATGAAGGCTTTAAGTTCATTTAAAGGCATAGTGCGAAGGTTTGATTATCATATCAGAAAAAGCAATTTTGTTTATATCGATGATTATGCTCACCATCCTGCCGAATTAAAAGCAACAATAAATTCGGTAAGAGAAATTTATCCGAAGAAAAAAATTACAGGAGTGTTTCAACCGCATTTATTTACTAGAACTCGCGATTTTGCCGATGAATTTGCTAAAAGTCTTGATCTATTAGACGAAATAATTTTATTAGATATTTATCCGGCTCGAGAAGTTCCAATAGAAGGCATTAGTTCAGAAATAATATTTAATAAATTAATTAATAATAATAAAACACTTTGTAAGAAAAATGAATTGTTAAATATATTAATAAATAGAGATCTAGAAGTATTAATAACATTAGGAGCCGGAGATATTGATGAGTTTGTAAATCCAATAAAAAATATGTTTAAATAAGTAATTATGTACAGTAACAATAAACAAATTTAGTTTTTGAAGTATTAACAGATGAAGATTATTAAAAAAATATTATTTTGGGTTTTATTTATAAGCTATTTTATTATTGCTTTAAGTTTTGTTTCGACAAAAAGAAACGAAACATTATGTAATAAAATTAATGTTATAGTTCTTGATAGCTTAAAAAATAAATTTATTAATAGTAAAGATATAACTCGATTATTATTGAATAGCGATAAAAATATTTTAGGAAGTCAATTAAATGTTATTAACACTAAAGAAATTGAAGCATTAGTTAAAGAAAATACAGAAATAAAGAGTGCCGAAGTATTTGTTTCTAATAGTGGTGTATTGAATGTTGAAATTAATCAACGAAATCCAATAATGAGAATTGTTAACAATAAAGGATATAGTTATTATATAGATAATGAAGGATATATAATGCCATTGTCGAAGAAATATACATCTCATGTTTTAATAGCAAATGGGAATATATCTGAATATTTCGAGATAGGAAAATTAACTCATCTCGATTGTAAAAACGAAAATAAAGGGAAGAATTTATTAATATGCGATTTGTTTAAATTAGGAAAGTATATTACTGAGAGAAAATTCTGGAATTCTCAATTCGAACAAATATATGTTAATAGTGATGGAGAATTTGAATTAATCCCACGTGTTGGCGCCCATATTATTTCTTTTGGTGGCATTGAAAATTATAAGCTGAAATTTAGAAATCTAAAAGCTTTTTATTTTCAAGGATTAAATAATATAGGGTGGAACAATTATGAGAAAATAAATTTAAAATTTAACAATCAGGTAATCTGTACAAAACGGTAATATTATGAATCAAAAAAACGAATATGTTGCTGCTATAGATATTGGAACAACTAAAATTGTAGCAATAATTGGGGAAAAGAAAGAAAACAATAAAATTGAGATTTTAGGTATTAGTAAAGTATTATCGAAAGGTGTAAAAAGAGGAGTTGTTTTAAATATCGAAGAAGCTGTAAATTCTATTAAGAAGACTGTTGACGATATTCAAGAATCATCGGGTATTAGTATTTCTGATGTGTATGTTGGTATAGCAGGGCAGCATATTAAAAGTATAAGAAATAGAGGATATATTAATAGAGACTCATATGACGACGAAATAACCAAAGACGATATTAATATTCTTATTCAGGATATGTATAAAATACCTATAGATATTGGCGAAAAAATTATCCATGTATTACCGCAAAATTATATTGTCGATAACGAAACGGGTGTTAAGAATCCTATTGGAATGTCGGGAAAAAGAGTTGAAGCCAATTTTCATATTGTTATAGGTCAAATTTCTTCTGCAAGAAATATTGGAAAGTGTATTTCAAAAGCAGGACTAAATTTGAAACAATTAATATTAGAGCCTTTAGCTTCTTCAGAATCAATATTAACAGATGACGAGAAAGAAGCCGGGGTTGCCATTGTAGATATTGGAGGGGGAACAACAGATGTTGCTGTGTATTTCGATGATATTATTCGACATACTGCAGTTGTGCCTTTAGGAGGCGATGTTGTAACAAAAGATATTAAAAAAGGTTGTGCTATATTGCATCGCCAGGCTGAACAGCTTAAAGTGCAATATGGATCTGCAATGGGCGATGTTGTGCGTGATGATGAAGTAGTATCTATTCCCGGAATTAGTGGACGAGAGCCTAAAGAAATTTCTTTTAAAAACCTTGCCTACATGATTCAATCGAGAATGGAAGAAATTGTAGATTTTGTAGTTTATGAGATAGAAAATTCCGGATATTTTGATCGTTTGAGTGCAGGAATTGTTCTTACCGGGGGGGGAGCTCTATTAAAGAACTTATCTGCTTTAGTGAAATTTAAAACCGGATTAGATGTTCGTGTTGGATACCCTTCGGAAAAGTTAACTGCCGAGACATCAGAAAAAGTAAATCATCCGATGTATGCCACTAGTGTAGGTTTAATTATTAAGGGTTTTGAATATTTAGAGCAAAATAAGAAAGAAATAACCGACGATAAAATAGAAGACCCTATAGAAGAAAAAAATATTAACGAAGACAATACAAGTAAGCAGATTAGGAATAATGGTTTTTTAAAGAAATTTAAAAAGGCGTTTACCGATTTATTCGACGAAAATGATGCTGAAATGTAAAAAAATAGATTTATAGAATTAATTAGAAATTTGTAAAATTATATATTATGGCTGAAGATTTAATACCTTTCGATTTACCTGTTGATCAATCTTCAATAATTAAAGTTATTGGTGTTGGTGGTGGAGGAGGAAATGCTGTAAATCACATGTTTCAACAGGGGATAAAAGATGTAAATTTTGTTGTTTGTAATACTGATTCTCAAGCATTGGATAATAGTCCTGTAAAAGTAAAAATACAGCTTGGCGAATCATTAACCGAAGGACGTGGTGCAGGAAATCAACCCGATATTGGGAAACAAGCAGCAATAGAAAACCTTGATGATGTAATTAAAGTTTTAGGAAGTAATACTAAAATGGTTTTTATTACTGCAGGAATGGGGGGTGGTACAGGCACCGGAGCTGCGCCTGTTATTGCTAAGGCAGCAAAAGAAATGGATATTCTAACTATTGCTATTGTTACTATACCTTTTAAGTTCGAAGGACCAAAACGTATTAACCAAGCAATTGATGGAATTAGTGAATTAGAAAAGCATGTCGATTCATTATTGGTAATAAATAACCAAAAATTAATGGAAGTGTGCGACAATATGAAATTCTCAGAAGGATTTTCTTTCGCCGATAACATATTAGCTGCTGCAGCTAAAGGAATAGCAGAAATTATTACTGTACATGGTTATATTAATGTCGATTTTGCCGATGTTCATACTGTTCTTGCAGATAGTGGTGTAGCACTTATGGGGACAGGATCAGCTGAGGGCGAAGATAGAGCTGTAAAAGCTGTTCAGGAAGCTTTAAATTCACCATTATTAAACGATAATAAGATAATTGGAACAGAGAATATTTTACTGAATATTTCATCAGGAAATAGTGAAATTACTATGGCAGAAATTGGTGAAATTTCCGATTACGTGAATAATGAAGTAGGATCTAATCCAAATATTATTTGGGGAACAGGTAAAGACGAAAGTCTTGAAGATAAGATTAGCATAACAATTATTGCAACTGGTTTCGAGAGTAATAGTATTCCCGAACTTTATGCTAAAAAAATTAAAAAGAAAAAAGTTATTCTTAACGACGATGATTTTGACATAGCAGCAATAAAAAGAAATAAAAAAATAAATCCTAATAAGGATGAAAGTCTTGAATTTACTCAACGAACAATCGATTTTGATATTAAAAAAGACAGAGAAACGGAAAAATATTTTGTCGATAATAAATATGGTAATTTTAAAGATGTTAAAAAAACTTCCGAAAAGCTTGCTGAAATAGAATCGCTTAAAGAAAAGAAAAACAGTTTAGGGGGAAATCAGTTTTCTTCAGCTAAAATGAAATTTAATATCGACGATATGGAAAATGTCCCTGCTTTTGAACGAAACAAAATAAAAATTGAACAAACAGTTTTTTCAAAAGATTCTAAAGTTTCACGATATACTCTTTCCGACGATGAAGAGAATTCAACGGTAAAAATAAATGAAAATAATTCCTATTTGCATGATAATGTTGATTAATTAAATATTATTGAAAATAGATTATTAATAGTTTTATTATTAAAACAACTAATTATGAACTTAACAGAAAAAATAAATAGAGATATAAAAGATGCCATGAAAGCTAGAGAAAAGCAAAAACTTGAAGGCTTAAGGGCAATAAAAAACGCTTTATTATTGTTAAAAACAGAAAAAGGTGCTAGCGATAATATTTCGGAAGAAACAGAGATAAAACTTTTGCAAAAACTCGTAAAACAACGTAAAGAATCGGCTCAGATTTATGAAGAGCAAGGAAGAACCGATTTAAAAGAAAAAGAATTAACCGAAGCAGATGTTATTCAACAATATTTACCCGAACCAATGAGTAATGAAAAATTAGAAAATGTAATAAAATTAATTATTACAGAAATAGGAGCAAAAAGTATGGCCGATATGGGAAAGGTTATGGGCATGGCAAATAACAAATTACTTGGTAAAGCCGATGGTAAATCTATTGCAAATAAAGTAAAAGAGTTATTACAGTAAACACAATTGTATTTGAGTATTTTTAGTATAATTTCTTCTTGTATAAAAAAAACCGTTCAATTATTTGAACGGTTTTTTTATACGATACTTAATATTTTCTAATAGAATTTTGCTCTTTTATCAACAATATTAGCTGATGTTTTTAATGCTTCGTAGGCTTCAAAAATTAATATATTCCTATTATATCGTGCTTTAGAACGAATTTTCTGTATTTCAAAATTAGTATTGCTTGGTTTTTCTGTAACAGAATTTACCGAAACAATATAAACCCCATTGTTACCAAGAATAGGTTTTGAAATTATTCCTTTTTCTAAAGTAGAAGCAGTTGAAATAACTTTAGGTTCAATACCTGCACCCGGTAATGAGAATGAATTGAAATTAATATTATTTGCTTCTTGTAATTGTAAATTTAGTACTCTTGCTATATCTGCGATATTACTAGATTCTTTTAATTGACTATTTAATTCTTGAGCAATTTTTTCCGATTTCTTCTCAGATTTAACTTCAACAACGATTTGAGTTTTTACTTCTTCCAAATTGGCTATTCCGTCTTCGTGTACTTCTTTTACAAATGCTATAATAAATCTGTTGCCTAATTCAAAAATTGGGTTGTTTTCTGTTTTAATAATGTCGTTTTTATCTGTTTTATAAATTGCTCTGATTAAAATTCTGGGAGATTCTAAACCGGGAATTTCTTTATCATTTTCTTTAATATTCTTTGCTACATGTTTTGTTAGCTTAACATCTTTGTTAATAGCTTCAGAAAATTTATCGTATGTGAAATTTGTCCCTGCAAATTTACTTGCTTCAGAATATATGTTTTGATAAGTCTGAGAACTAGCTTCTATGGTTCTTTCGAGAATTGCTACCTTAACTTTCTTTTCTTTTTTTGCTTTTTTAGTTACTTGAACAATATGAATTCCATAATTAGAATTAACAAGTTTTGTTTCGCCTACTTTTGCCGAAAAACAAGTGTCGCTAAATTGTTTAATCATCTGACCTTCTCTAAACCACCCTAAATTTCCGCCATCATCGGCCGAACCTTTATCGGCAGAATATTCAGAAGCAAGTTTTGCAAAATCAGAACCATTTTTAATTAATTGTAATAAACTATCGGCTACAGCTTTTGCTTTGCTGATGTCTTTTGAATTTCTATCTGGTTGAATAAGAATATGACGAGCTTTTACAGAGTCGGAAACATAATTAATTTCCGATAATTTAGCTAATTTATATGCATTATTTTCGAAATATGGACCATACATTGTCCCAACTTCCGACGAAAACATAATTTCGCTTATTTTGTCAGATAATTCATCTTTAGTGTAATTTTTATCTATAAACGAAATGTCGCTATTAAGATTAATAAAGTCTCCATCATTTTCGGTAGTTTGAAAATCTGATGTAATATCAGTTATCCATTTTATTGTTGCAACTGAATCTTCTTTCGATGGTAATATATCAAATGTAACATATTCTATTGTTCTTGATGCAGATTGTTTATAATTCTGTTTGTGATTAGTATAATATTTTTTTATATCAGATGAAGAAACTGTGATTAAACTATCTGGAACAGATGATAATCGTTTAACTAAATAATTAAAGTTTACTATTCTATTCGAATTTTGTATTTTGTTTTTTGCTTCAGCTGTTGTAATATTTAAACCTTGTTTAATTAGGTTTGTGTATTTTGTAAATTTTTCTTCTTGAACTATTTGGTCTTCAATAAATAACCAGTACGATTTTCTCTGACCGGAAGGATCTTGATCGTAAGTTTTTAGAAAGTTAATAATTGCAAGTTTATTTACTCGTCCGGTTTCAGGATTTGTAAATAGTTGTTTAATAATAGGGTGGACATTTGAGCCTTGAACCATATCCCATAATTCATCGCTAGAAATTGCAATTCCTAATTCTTTATATTTATCATCCATAACATTGCGTCTAACTAATTGTTGCCATGTTTGGTTTCTTAAGTTTTGCATTGTTGCTTCATCTATCGAATTATTCCCACTAGTGTATTTTGTTATTTCTTCTAGATTTTGAACTTCGTTCTGAAATGATTGATATGATATTGATTGATTTGATATTTCGGCTATTTCGTATTGAGAATTTGAAAATAATGTGCCTCCCGACTTTAATAAGTCGCCTAAAATAAATGCAAGTAGCGCCATTCCTATTACTACTGCCACTAAAACTCCTGCTCGATTTCTAATTTTTTCTAATGTTGCCATTGAATTATATGTTTAATAATATTTTGTAAATTTAAAAGTTCGAATATAACAATTTTTATTATTTTTTCTTAATCTAATTAAGAAAATCAAATGATTATATTCCATTTTTATTTTTTAGTATTTATTTTTAAAGTATATTATGAACTTAATCTTTTTCTGCGTCGTAAAAAGTAAATAGCAAAAGAAATAATTGCAAAGATAATAAAAAGATAGCTTTTTAAAATTCCTTCATGAATAGTTTGATGTATTGCCGAGAATAAACATAAAATAGCAATAATCAACCATGTTATTTCAAGTATTTTCGGATACCTTTGTTTCATTATTCTTAATTATAAGTTTTTGTTATATGAGAAAAAAAATTGCTTAATGCTTGTTGGCTGAATGTAATTAGTTAAATTTTTCTTTTGTATACGTGTTAAATGTGTTTTATAATGAAGTATATTGATTTATTTAGGAGTTTTATTTGTTATTATCGATATTTATTATCCCCGTTATGTCTTTAATCTCCCATTTTGTTAAGTCTTCATTTGCTTCTAATCCTTTTCCATGAATTATTCCGTCTTTGTGGATCATTCTTACATATTCATCAGTATAAATTTTTTTTTTCTTTTGATTCCATGTTAGATATTCTGTGTTTAAGGTGTCTCCTTTTGTGTTAACAACTTGTACGTCATTTTTTACAATCCAAGTATTTTCTGTTTCATTATTAATTGCATAATTCGATCTAATACTTGCTATTTCGTTTTGTAAAGAATCGTAGAAAAACACATGTAATCCTTTAGGAAATTCTGTATATGGTTTTTCTAGATTAGGATATCTAGTTATTAATGGAGAAATTAATTTTGTTTTAGTTTTTCCATATTCGCTATATATTATTTGTGTATTTTCAATTTTTAAATCAGGAGAGTTGCTTCTATCTGTAATTGAATTAATTTTTTCGATTTTGTTTTTAGTACACGATAAAAAAAGAAAAATAATCCCCATACTTATGAGGATTATTTTTTTAATATGGTTTGTAAAAGTTTTCAAATTATCTAGCTCTAACTGTTGTTGATTCGTTTATCCAACATTCTATTTTGTACACATCTCCCTCATTATAACCATTAAAGAATATGGCTTCATTGTCGGGAAAGTATTTATGGTACGCTGCAATATATTTATTTGCAGATTCTGTTAAATTAGGATCAATAGCTTTTGCTTTTGCAAATTGATCGACTGCTGCCCAATATATAGCATTTTGTTCGAAAGCTTTTTCGCTACACGATTTGGTAGCTGCTGCGTAAATATGTCCAATAAGCATATAAGGATATCCACTTGTTTTATTAAGTTCATGAGCTTTAAGAGCGTATGATCTAGCAATAGCATAATTACCAAGTTTTCTGTAAGTAAGATCTCCTAATTCAAGATAATATTTTGATTTAATAAGGTTGTCTTCTTGTAATTCAATGGCTTGTTTGTAGTATTTCGTCGATTCATTATATTTTTCAATATTGCTATATCTTTTTGCTAATTGATATGCAAATATAGCTTTTGGCTCAATCGTATTTAACTTTTCAGCTGCATTAAAATATAAAACAGTTTCATTCCCTCCTTTTGTATTGTTTAAAAGAATTGTTATTTTTTTCAATAATGCAATATCGTTTGGATTTTCTTTGAACTTAGGTTCAAATAAATGAACTAGATTGTCTGCACTTGCTGCTCCACTTTTTTCAAAGATACTTTCAATAGCGGTTTTTGCTTTGAGAGTTTTTTTGTCGTTTGGATTCTTTTTTAATTTATCGTCAATAATATCCATTAAAAGAGCATAATCGCTAACTACTTGTGTCCCATCAAATTTTTTGGCCGAATATAAAACTTTTGATGTTTGCAAATATACAACCATTTCTGCAGCTCCTGAAGATTTGCCCCTAATAGCAATTGCTTCTGATAATATATCATAGCTTTTTTGCATATTCTCAACTGTATTTTTCGATACGTGAGCTAAATCTATTCCTTTTTTACCTAGTACAAAACCTTTCTGACCAAAATACTTTATTCGCTTATCGTAGATGTTTAATAAACTGTCAACTAATAATTCTTTTTGTTCATCAGATTCTGATTTTTTTATAGAAGCTTTAATCATTTTAATACCATCGATATAGATGTTTTTTGATGCCTTTGGACATTCCATATAAACAACTTTCCAAGGCTCATTGGCATCGGCATAATTTTTTTGTTTATAATATTCTCTATATAGAGATATATTTTTAATACATCTGATACTATCTTCTCCTTGTCCATATTTTGAACCATCTTCTACACCTTTTTGTCCGAAGCTTGAAAAAACCACGAAAAACAAAAGTAATGAAGTAATAAACCCTTTTGTAATAGTTTTCATTTGTTTTAAATTTAGAATCAAATTTATTTTTGATTTCGATTAATAATTATTTATATATTATTGATATTTTGGTTTAAAAAACCAAATATCATAAAATGTGATATTAAAACCTATAAAAGTGTAATTCTCTTTTATTAGATTATTATTTGTAGTTCCATTTTTTCCAAGTTCACAAGTTAAGTTAAATACTGTTTTATTATTATTTGTTGGTAAACCTACTCCAAAACTTATGCCAAAATTATTTATTTGTTCATCGCCTATTTTAAGATAGCTGTTTGTATAGAATCCTCCGGCTCTATATCTAATTCTTTTTAAATAATTTCGTAAAGAATATTTATTTGGAATATATTCCGTTCCAATTCTGATAGATGTTTGATCTTCAAAATTATTATTAGTATTGAATGGACTATTGCCGCTCCAATTTTGTTTATTATAGTCAATTCCAATAGTTAATTTTTCTTTTATCCCTGCAGAAATACCAAATCCAATATTTATAGGAATTGTTACATCTGATTTTGTTGTGTTTGGAGCAATTACTGTATCAAGTAATGAACTGTTGTTATATGTAAATACCGATGATGTATATTCAGCATTTACTGTATTTTTATTAGTAAACACTAATCCTATATTATAAAAATACGTGTTATTAATTGTATTGTGATACTGAAGTCCGAATGTATATCGAAAACCGTTTATTAGTATATCATCTTTTAATTTAGTAATATACGAGTTCGTATCTGCTATCGCAATGTTACGTTCTTGTTTAATTTTTCCGAATAAATACGATATATTAAATCCAAGTGAGATATTTTTATGTATGTTAACGGCATTCCCAAAATAAAATTTATTTATTCCTCCAAATCCTTCGTAAAAATGAGCTATATCTCCAAAATCCGGGTCAGAAGTTATATTCTGAATTTTATACCCAACACGAGAGTATGGCACAACACCAATACTTGAATACCACCATTTTGTTACAGGAAAAGAAATTGCAATATGATCAAAATTAGCATTATTATATTTCTCAGAAATATCTTGAGTATCAAAGTTTGAGAATTTACTGTATATTCCAATATCAAAAACAAACGATAATGTATCTTGAGATGAATAAGATGCCGGATTTGAATAATTAATTGTATTGGGATTTCGTAATCCAATGCCAATTCCTCCCATTGCTTTGTTTTGTCCAAAACTATTTGTATATAATTCGCCAAAGCCATATCTAGAGTATGGAGAGTATGTACTAACCTGAGAAAAGGCTATGTTGCTAATAAGTATAAAGCTTAATCCTAGAAGTGATGTTTTAATTTTTGTTATCATTATGTATTAAAATTCTGTTTAGTCCTATAAAATTTAGATTTGAATTTACAAAGATGGTATTTTTTAGCTTTTTATCAAAAAAAATTGCATCTCCTCCGGTAAAAATTACTTTTAAATTGGAATGTATGTATTTAATTTTATCAATATATGAGTCTATTTCAAATATTATTCCATTTTGTACTCCCGAAATTATTGCTTGATTTGTATTTTTTGCAAGTAACGAAAATTTTTCATTACTTTTTAGATGCGGAAGTTTATTTGTAAATAAATGTAATGCTTTAAATCGCATTTCCATTCCCGGAGAAATATTCCCTCCTAAATATTCTCCTTTTTTATTAATAAAATCAATTGTTATTGCAGTGCCTAAATCTACAACAAGAATATTCTGATTTGGAAAAATATCCTGTGAGCCAACTACCGAAGAAATCCTGTCTTTCCCTAGTTGTTCTTTTGTTTCGTATAAATTATTTATTGGTAATAATGTAGTTGAATTTAGTTCGTAAAAATGCGAATAATTTTTTTGAAGAAATTGTTTAATTTCCGGTAAAAAAATTCCAACAGCAGAAACCAAAACTTTTTTAATATCAGAATTTTCAGTTTTTATTTTTTTTAGAAAATCGAGATTAAATATTTTAGGATGAAATGTTTTTATTATCTTTTCATCTTTAAATATTGCTAATTTGCTTCTTGTATTTCCGATATCTATTACTAAATTCACAATTAGAATTGTTGTTTTTATTTTATTTAGAATTTTTCAAAATTGTTCTTTATAAATAAATTATACTTTAATAAGTTGTAACGTTAAAAGTATAAAATTGTTTTATTTAATATTAGTTGAAATAATAATTATTTCATATTATTTAAAATGTTACTTGCTTTTTCTATATTAGTGATTTTTTCGATAATTAATGTTAATTTATTTTTCCCTTCTTTTATTTTAAATAGTTTTGATTGTTGTTGAACATGATTTAGTATATCAATAAATATTTTTGATTTAAAATAAGGGGATTCTTGGTCTGAAATAAAATGAATTAGCATTTTATTATTTTTGAGAATTATTTTTTCAAACCCGAGTTCAATAGCTTTCCAGCGAAGTTTTACAACATTTAATAAATCAGATGTTTGATTGGGTATTTCTCCAAATCTGTCGATTAATTGTTCTTCGAAGTTTTTTAAGGTATCTATATCTTCAATATTATCAAGTTCTCTATATAATTTTATTCTTTCCGAGACATTACTAATATATGTCTCGGGGAATAATATTTCCATATCAGTATCTATCTGGCAGTCGGAAATAAATTTTTGATTATCTATTTGTTTTGCAATAGTTTTTTCCTTTTCATTTTTATAATCGGCTTTAAATTCATCATTTTTCAGTTCAAGAATAGCTTCGTTTAATATTTTATGGTATGTTTCAAAGCCAATATTTGAAATAAATCCACTTTGCTCTCCACCAAGTAAATTGCCTGCTCCTCGAATATCTAAGTCTTGCATAGCAAGATTAAAACCACTGCCTAGTGCCGAGAATTCTTCAATTGCCTTTAATCTTCTTCGAGCTTCTGGAGTAACCGATGTTAAGGGAGGTGTTAGAAGATAGCAAAAGGCTTTTTTATTTGATCGACCAACTCTACCTCTAAGTTGGTGCAAATCGCTCAATCCAAAATTTTGGGCATTATTTATTATTATAGTATTAGCATTTGAAATATCTAAACCCGATTCTATAATTGTTGTTGCAATTAATATATCGTATTCAAATTCAATAAAATCGAGCATTATCTCTTCTAGTTTTTTCCCTTCTATTTGCCCATGTGCTACCACTGTTCTAGCATCCGGGAAAATTTTATTTATTAAGGTTTCTATTTCTAAGATATTCTGTATTTTGTTATGAATAAAAAATATTTGCCCATTTCTTTGAAATTCGTATTCTATGGCCTCTCGAATAATATCTTCGTTAAAATTATGCAGTTCTGTAACTATTGGGAATCTATTTGGAGGAGGAGTATTTATTATACTTAAATCTCTTGCACCCATCATCGAAAATTGTAATGTTCTTGGTATTGGTGTGGCTGTTAGTGTTAGTGTGTCGATATTAAGTTTTAATTGCTTTAATTTTTCTTTTATACTTACTCCGAATTTCTGTTCTTCGTCGATAATTAGTAATCCGAGGTTTTTAAAAACTATATCTTTTCCTATTAATCGATGTGTTCCAATAATAATGTCAATTTTGCCGTTCGATAATTCTTTTTTCACGTCGTTTTGTAATTTCTTCGATTTTAATCGGCTGATATATTCTATTGTACAAGGAAAATTAGCAAGTCTTTCTTTAAACGTTTGATAGTGTTGTAATGCTAAAATTGTTGTAGGAACTAAAATTGCTACTTGTTTGCTGTCAGAAACAGCTTTAAAAGCAGCTCTTATTGCGAGTTCTGTTTTTCCAAATCCAACATCTCCACAGATTAATCTATCCATTGGTTTTCTCGATTCCATATCTTCTTTTATAGAATTTGTCGATTTTAGTTGGTCGGGTGTATCTTCATACATAAATGACGATTCTAATTCTTTCTGAAGGTAAGAGTCCGGCGAAAAAGAGAAACCTTTTTGGTTTTTGCGTTTTGCATAAAGTTGTATTAAATCTTTTGCAATATCTTTTACTTTTTTCTTTGTGCTATCTTTGAGTTTTTGCCATGTTCCAGTACCTAATTTGTATATTCTTGGCGGAGTAGAATCTTTCCCTTTATATTTCGAAATCTTGTGTAATGAATGAATACTTACAAAAAGAATATCATCATCTTTATATATAAGTTTAATCGATTCTTGTTTTTTCCCATTGGTTTCAATTGCTGCTAATCCGCCAAACTTCCCAATTCCATGATCGGAATGTACAACAAAGTCGCCAAGGTGTAATTTGTTTATTTCTTGAATGCTAAACGATTCTTTTTTTGTGAAGTTGCTTTTTAATCGGAACTTATGATATCTGCCAAATATTTGATGATCTGTATAACAACATATTTTTTGATTGTTATCAATAAACCCCTCATGAAGAACATCGCTTAATGGAGTATAATTTAATGTTGTATCTATTTCTTCAAAAATTGCATTTAATCGTTCTATTTGCTTTGTATTGTTCGAAAGAATATATGTTGAGTAACCTTTTTGAGTATTGTTAGAAATATCTTGAGCTAATAATTTAAAGTTTTTATTAAAACTGGGTTGATGTTTAATATTAAACTCTACAGTGTAATTAGATTTTAGAAATGGACTTTCTGAAAATTCTATGATTGAATATTTTTCGCATGATTCTTTAAAGTCTATTCCACTGATAATATTAGTTTTTTCGAGAACTTTTTTATGTATTTCATCAATTTTTTCTTTTGTATATTTATAATCATTAATCCATAAATTACAGTGTTCCGGGATAAAATCAAAAAAAGAAATTATTGATTGTTTTTCAGATTCTGAAATTTCTTTAATATTTGGAATTATTGATATTTTATTATATTTATCTTTCGATAATTGATTGTCTATTTTAAAACTTCTTATCGATTCAATTTCATCGCAAAAAAAATCTATTCTGTATGGGAAATCACTTGAAAAAGAGAAAATATCAATAATACTGCCTCTTATTGAGTATTGTCCGGGCTCGTAAACAAAATCAACTAATTCGAATTTGTATTCTTCCAATACTTCGCTAATAAAATCGATAGAAAAATTATCGCCAACAGAAATATTTAAAGTCGATTTTATTAATTCAGATTTACTTATTACTTTCTCAGAAATAGCCTCAGGGTAACTTATTATAGAAATATTGTTGTCGGATGTTATTTTGTTTAATACATCTGTACGTAATATAATATTTTCAGAATCTTCTTGTCCGTAAATTGCAGATCTCTTATATGAAGTAGGGAAAAAATATGTCGGATTTTCGGGATATAAGGAGTTAATATCGTTATAAAAATAGGCAGCAGTTTCTTTGTCGGGAAGAATAATAAGATTTGTATTAGAAAGAGTATTACAAACATTCGAAATAAAAAGACTTTTAAAAGAGCCTTTCATTCCTTTTAAATGAACATCAATTTTTTGTGTTTTATTGTTATTTAATAATGCAATAAAATCTGTTAATAAAGAATGTTTATTTATTAATTTGTTTATTTCCGATAATTTCAAAACAAATAATTTTTGTAATTAATTTAAAAAAGGTAGTTGATTTCAACCACCTTTCTTAATATTTTGTATGAATATTTATTTATGGTTTAAAAATTTCTTTGTGCAATTTACCATATCTTTAGAACCCGTATAAAAAGGAACACGTTGATGTAATGATGTTGGTTTAATGTCTAATATTCTTTTATGTCCATTAGTTGCATCGCCTCCGGCTTGTTCTGCGATAAATGCTATAGGATTACATTCGTATAATAAACGTAATTTCCCTTTTGGAGTTTTTTCTGTTTCAGGATAAATAAATATTCCTCCTTTTAATAAGTTTCTATGAAAATCGGCAACCAAAGAACCAATATATCTAGCCGAATATGGTCTATTAGTTTTTTCATCATCTTGTTTACAATATTTAATATATTGTTTTACACCATCGGAAAATTTAGAATAATTTCCTTCGTTAATCGAATATATTTTACCTGTATTGGGAGTTTTTATGTTAGGGTGCGAAAGGCAAAATTCACCAATAGTAGTATCTAAAGTAAAACCATTAACTCCATTTCCCGTTGTGTATACCATCATTGTTGACGAACCATAAATAATATATCCTGAAGCAATTTGTTTGCTTCCTTCTTGAAGGAAATCTTGAAGTTGGGCTTTTTCTCCTCGTGGAGATATTCTACGATAAATAGAGAATATTGTTCCTATCGATACATTTACATCAATATTTGACGATCCGTCTAATGGATCCATACAAAAAATATATTTGCCATCGTTTGAAAGCTCATCGTCAAAAGTTACTATTTCTTGGTCTTCTTCCGATGCAATACCACAGCATTCACCACTATTTTTTAAAGCTAAAGTAAATTGTTCGTTAGCAAAAACATCAAGTTTTTTTTGACTCTCACCTTGTACATTCATATTATTGGCACTTCCCAAAATATCAACTAGTCCGGCTTTATTAACTTTTTTGTTAATTATCTTTGCTGCTACACCTACGTGATATAAAAGTCGGGAGAGCTCTCCTTTAGCATATGGAATATTGGCTTGTCGCCTGATTATAAATTCGTTAAGAGTAGTAACGTGATATCCTTTCATGATTTGTTGTTTAATAAGTAAATGTTTAATTGTTAGGTTGTGATTGCAAAAATATACTATTTTTTACTGATTTCTAATTAAATTAAAAATCCTTTTTGTAAAAACATTTATTATAAAGATATTTTAGTAATTCATTAAATATTTCTGCAAGAAGAGTTTCCAAAACGAACGTTTTTTTAATTTATGTCTTTTATTAATTAATTTAAATAATATGTAAGAATGAAAAAACTTTAATAATGTAAATATTCACGATTATATTAAATAAACAATATTTATATTTTGTAATTTTGGGGCATATTTGCGTTGGCTTTTATGTTATATCGATTAATGAATTTTTATTTAATTATTTTAATAAGTATATGATAGTTTATAAATTTGGTGGTGCCTCGGTTAAAGATGCCGATGGAGTTAGAAATCTTGCAAAAATTGTTAATTCATGTCAAGAAAATTTGATTGTTGTTATTTCTGCTTTTGGGAAAACTACTAATTCCATCGAAGATCTTATTGCTGCAAATGTTTCTGATACAGAATTGCTTAATCATCGATTTAATAAGTTAAAAGAATATCATATCGATATTATTAATAATTTATTTTCAGATAAAGACCATCGTGTTTTTTATAAAGCGAATAATTTGTTCGACAAATTGTATAATATTATTACAGATAAATCAAATATAGAATTTGACATTAAATATGATCAAACAGTTTCTTTAGGAGAAATTATATCTACAATAATTGTAAGTGAATATTTGAATTTTATATCAATAAATAATTTGTGGATAGATATTAGAAAAAATATTATTACCGACAATACATATCGCGAGGGTAATGTTGATTGGAATTTAACGCGAAAGAAAGTAAAACTCGAATTTATTGGAGATGAAAGTATATATATAACCCAAGGTTTTATTGCTGGCACTATCAAAGGCGATACTGTTACTCTTGGGCTAGAAGGCTCTGATTATACGGCTTCTATTTTAGCTAATATTTTAAACGCAAAAAAAGTAGTTGTTTGGAAAGATGTTCCCGGAGTACTTAATGCAGATCCCAGATATTTTGAAAAGACACAAAAATTAAATAAAATATCGTATCAAGAAGCTGTAGAATTAGCATTTTTTGGGGCAAAGGTAATTCATCCTAAAACAATTAAGCCTCTTCAGAACAAAGAAATTCCGTTAATAGTTAAGTCTTTTATAGAACCTGATGACGATGGTACTTATATTCACACATTTGATAAATATCTAGAAGAAACACCAATTTTTATTTTAAAAAAAGAACAAATGTTAATTTCGTTTTTTCCAAAAGATATGTCTTTTATTATAGAAAAGAGTCTTTGCAGAATAATGAATCATTTGTTAGAAAATAAAATAAAAATAAATTTGGTGCAAAGTTCTGCCGTTAGTTTTTCTTTTTGTGTAGATAATTCTAATTCAAAAATATATAACTTACTTAAAAAACTAAATTTAGAATTTCAAATATTATATAACGATAATTTGGAATTATTAACAGTTAGACATTATTCTTCGAAAAATATTGATGAAATAAAAAAAGATAAAAAAATATATATTGAACAAAAAAGCAGACATACCGCTCAGTTTGTTTACAAATAGTTACTAGGCAAATTCTTTAATAATTTTATCTGCCAGAACCTCCGATAACTTAATATTTGATTCATGTGTCCACCCTGCAATATGGGGGGTTAATATTACATTACTATTATTGTTTATTAAATAATTAAAAGCATCAGGAAGTTGTAGAGAAGTATGCAAATTCTCAAACGAAGATTTTTCATATTCAAGAACGTCTAAAGCAACTCCAATTACTTTCCCCGTTTTTAAATTCTTTACTAAATCTTTTGTTTTTAGAACTTTCCCCCTTGCTGTATTAATAATGTATATGTTTTTTATAAATTGATTAATAAAAGCATCATTAATCATGTATTCTGTTTCTTTTGTTAGAGGAACGTGAATGCTTATTATATCAGCATCTTTAAATAAATCAGTAATAGATTTCTCTTGTACATAAGAATCAGAATAATTAGTTTTATATTTATCATATGCAATAACATTAGCTCCGAAACCCGATAATCTTTTAGCAAAAGCACTTCCCATATTTCCGTAACCAATTATTCCAATAGTTTTACCTTTAATCTCAAATCCGCGATTTTCTTCCCTGAGCCATATCCCATTCTTGACTTCATTATTCGAACGATTGATATTGTTGAGTAAAGAAAGTAACAAACCAAGAGCATGCTCGCCAACAGCATCTCTATTTCCTTCCGGAGAATTAAAACAAGTAATACCTTTTTGTCCTGCATACTTAATATCAATATTCTCCATGCCGGCACCAACTCTTCCAATAAATTTGAATTCTTGAGAAACTGCATCAATAATATTTTTGTCGATAGTAAATTTACTTCTAGTTATTAATCCAAAATATTGGTGTATTGTTTTAATAAGTTTATTTTTTGTGAGCTCAGGAAAATATCGACAAATAAAACCTGCATTAGTGAGTTTTTCTGTTAATATTGGATGTGTTTCTTCAGTAAATAATATTGTTTTTGTAAGCATTAGATGTTGCAAATTAATGATTTATATAAACTTTAAAAGCTGGTTTGTATCCTTTTATTTCCCCCTTTGAATTATAAATTTCATAGGCTAACATAATAGAATAAACTTCTTTATGCATTTTTAATTTATCTATGTTAAGTAACCATTTTTCTTCAAATTGTACCTTGGCAATTAACGAACGTTTAAATTCATCAGATTTTTCTAAATCACGTATTTTTTCAATCGATAAGCTGTCTTCACTAAAAAAATCAAAGGCTTGTAATTCTTTAGAATAAATTCCTTTAAATATTCTATTTACTAAGATGTCCTTATCTAAATTTCGCAAACAATATTCTTCCCAAGTGTCTTGAGAATTAGGGTTTTTTATTAAAACATCAGTTATTATTGTATCTGCAATACTAGTGTAGTTTGATACCTGATAATTATTATTTTGAATATTTTTATCTTGTTGTTCTGAATTACATGAAATTAAAACCGTAGAAAAATAAATCAGAAATATGTTAAGAAAGATTTTTTGTTTCATGTTCTTGTTTTTTAATTATTAAAGAAGTTAATTAACCTCCTATTTAGTTATCTATCGAAGACTAAGCGTTTCCCTCTTACTTTTTTATTAAATTTCCCATTATTATACGCAAGTTCCCCATTAATAAAAGTATGTGTTATTTTTGAATTAAATGTGTAGTTTTCAAATGGAGACCATTTACATTTGTATAGTATGTTATCTTTATTAACTGTATTTTTTGAATTTAAATCAACTAGAACCAAATCAGCATAATATCCTTCTCTAATATATCCTCTGTTAGAGATTTGAAAAATGTCAGCAGGAGTATGGCACATCTTCTCAACAATTTTTTCAAGTTTTATTAATCCTTTATTATATAATTCTAGCATTGCTGATAGTGAATGTTGTACCATCGGACCTCCTGAAGGAGATTTGAGATACGGCTTGTCTTTCTCTGAAAATAAATGAGGAGCATGATCGGTTCCAATAACATCAATCTTGTTCGATAATAATCCTTTTAAAAGCGCTGTTTTATCTGTTGGTGTTTTTAAAGAAGGATTCCATTTTATTTTATTACCATATTTCGAATAGTCATTATTGTCGAACCAAAGATGATGAATAGTTACCTCTGCAGTGATTCTTTTATTTTTAGATGGTTTTGTTTCTAGTAGCTCTAATTCTTTTGCAGTGCTTATATGTAGAATATGTAACCTACTATTAAATTTATTTGCCAAACTAACTGCATATGAAGATGATTTGTAACATGCTTCAGAACTCCTGATTTCTGTGTGATATTTAATCGGAATGTTTTCCCCAAATTTATTCTTAAAGTGGAGTGTATTTTGTTGTATCATATTGTCGTCTTCACAATGAACTGCTATTAGAATTTTCGACTCTTTGAATATCTTTTCAAGAGACGATGCATCATTAACACTCATGTTTCCTGTTGAAGAACCCATAAATAATTTAATACCACATAATTTTGTAGGATCAACGTTTTTTATTTCATCAATATTATTATTTGTTGCTCCTAAATAAAACGAATAATTTGCAAAAGAATTTGTCTTAGCTATAGAAAACTTTTTTTCTAATAATTCAAGACTTGTAGTTTGGGGAATAGTATTAGGCATTTCCATAAACGAAGTAATACCTCCCGCAATTGCTGCACGAGATTCAGAATAGATATCTGCCTTATTTGTTAAACCGGGCTCCCTGAAATGTACATGGTCGTCTATTATCCCCGGAAATAAAAAAATGTTTTTTGCATCAATAATATTATCATCTATAAATCCCGGAGAAAGTGAACCTTTAATAATTTTAATTATTATTCCATCTTTTATTATTAAATTTCCCTTATATATTGTGTTCTCATTTACAATATTTGCATTTTTAATTATCATAATTATATCCGAGTATTTTTTAACGTGTATATTTTTTAAAAAAACTTCTGAATTTCATTTTTATAACACCCCAAACGGCTTCATTAAAAATTCCTCCACTCATTTTAGATGTTCCTTCTTGTCTATCTGTAAAAATAATAGGAACTTCTTTTATATTAAAACCATATTTATATGTAGTAAATTTCATCTCTATCTGAAATGCATATCCTTTAAGTTTTATCTTATCTATATTTATAGTTTCCAATACCTTTCGTGTATAGCATATAAACCCTGCTGTTGTATCACGTATTTTCAAACCTGTTATCATACGAACATATGCAGATGCAAAATACGACATAAGAACTCTGTTCATAGGCCAATTTACAACATTTACTCCAGAAATATATCTCGATCCGATTGCTAAATCAGCATCTCCATTTTTGCATGCATCGTATAGCCTAAGTAAATCATCAGGATTGTGAGAGAAATCAGCATCCATTTCAAAAATAAAATCATATTTATTTTCAATTGCCCATTTAAATCCTGAAATGTAAGCTGTTCCTAAGCCTAATTTCCCTTCTCGTTTTATTAGATGTAAATTCGATTCAAATTCTTCTTGCAACTTGTTTACTATTTTAGAAGTTTCGTCCGGAGAATTATCATCTATTATTAAAATATGAAATGACGATGGTAAAGAGAATACTTTCCTTATTATATTTTCGATATTTTCTTTCTCATTATAAGTAGGGATAATAACAATTTTTTTCATAAGTGTAAAAATTTAATACCATATATTAATGTATAAAAAACCATTTAATTGATATGTTGTTTTGTAAAAAAATCTGTAAATATCGATTAATGAGTGTGCATGTTTAAGTAATTAATAATATTTATTTAGCGAAGTTAATATTTTTAGATGAATAAGTATTGTTAAATCTTTTGTAAAGATGAATATTATAGATTAAATATATGAGCCCACTCTAAAAAGTCATAAAATTTAAACTCGTTTAGAATGGCATTTATTTTTTTTTAAATAATTTGCAATCTAAATTTTTTATACGATTCTAAACACGTTAAATTAAAAA
>CAZDCZ010000020.1:0-26065 GCA_964504155.1 uncultured Bacteroidales bacterium
ACCCAGGACCCCATCCTTAAAAGGGATGTGCTCTACCAACTGAGCTACTGAATCAATGCGAATGCAAAAGTAATATCTATAATTTAAATTGCAAGTAATTTTTAATCTTTTTTCAATCTTTTTGCAATTTAAGTATTTTTTTAAATCAAAAAAAGAGAAACAATTAAGTATCTCCTTTAATGTGACTCAGCTGGGTCTCGAACCCAGGACCCCATCCTTAAAAGGGATGTGCTCTACCAACTGAGCTACTGAATCAATGAGTGTGCAAAATTAATATCATTATTCTTTATTTCAAAAGAATAATTGAAATTTATTTAATAAATTTTTAATGTTTTTTTAAACTGTTTTAAAATCAGCTAATTACTTTATAAGAAATTATATAAAATAATCTGTTGTATTATATAAAAACATATAATCATTTTAAAATTATCATTTAAAATAAATATCTGATACGAATGATACGAAAATAGCGATTGATATTATAATGTAAGAATATTATTCTATTAAATATTTGAGTAAATAGTATTAGTATTACCTTTATTTGCTAATTTAGTATATTCAAAAAATCAGATACTTTTAATAATTAATAAATTAAAATAAAATGTATTCAAGCGAAGTAATAGTACGAGTTAGATACGGAGAAACCGATAAAATGGGCTATGTTTATTATGGTAATTATCCATTGTATTACGAAGTAGGTAGAACAGAACTAATTCGCAAACTTAATTTAACATATAAAGAATTAGAAGAGCTAGGTGTGATGTTACCTGTTAGATCGTTAAACATTAAGTACTATAAACCGGCAGAATACGATAACGAAATTCGAATTGTTACTACAATAAAACAATTTCCCAGTTCAAAAATTAGTTTTTTTTGCGAATTATATAACGAAAATAACGACTTATTAAATACAGGTGAAACAAATCTTGCTTTTATCGATTCAAAAAGCAGAAGACCTTGTAAACCTCCTGAGATACTATTAAATAAGCTAAAACCTTTCTTTGATATATAGTAATTATGTAAAAATATGTAATGTTTTAGTTTTTATTCGTCTTACTTATGAGCTTACAAAGAAAAATAATCATGATTAAGATAATTAATAACTAAAAAATACAACTATGAAAAAATTACTATTTATTTGTTTAATTGCACTATTCCCTGCATTTTTAAATGCCCAAGATGTTGTTTCTGAATTAATTAACAAATACAAAGGGAATGATGGTATTACTACAATAGAAATTAATAAGAATCTTTTTAATTTAATTTCTATTAACAAGTCTAAAGATGATGAAGATGACTTTTTAGCTAATAACATAAATAAAATACGGATTATAACAAGTGAAGAAAATAAAGATATTAATTTTTACGATTACATAATGAAATCGGTTGACCATAGTATTTACAAAGAACTAATGCTTGTAAAAGACGGAGACGAAGATGTAAAAATACTTGCAAAAGATAAAGGTGGCAAAATATCGGAATTGTTAATTGTTACAAACGATGCCGACGAAAGTGCTGTAATTAGTATTTTAGGCGATATTAATCTAAAAAAGATAAAAGGCTTAGGAAATTCTATTAATATTGATGGAATAGAATATCTTAATGAAATAGACGAAGATTAATAATCTAACAATAGATGTACTACTTGTATAGTGTAACTTACAAGTAAGTACATCGTAATTTGCATAAAATAAACTTTTATTAACAAAAACATTAAACATTTTTATAGCTAATGAATGCTAACACATTCAAAATAAAAGTTTTACCTTTAAATACGAAATTGTATGGATTTGCTTTACGTATATTAAACGATACTCCCGAAGCAGAAGATATTGTGCAAGAAGTTTTTATTAAATTATGGAATATGAGAAAAAAACTCGATTCATATAAAAATATTGAAGCCTTGGCAATGAGTATGACAAAAAACTTATGTATAGATAAAATCAGACGACGCAAAACAATTAAACTTGAAGAAAAACATTATAATAACAATAATAATATAAACGAACAGAATAATTCTGATAATATAATTGAACAAAATAAATTAATAAGTAAAATCCATATAGCAATTAAAGAATTGCCCGAACAACAGCATATTATAATACAACTTAAAGATATTGAAGGATACGATTATGAGGAAATTTCTCAAATAATGCAAATGAATATCAATTCTATTCGAGTTTGTATATCTCGAGCAAGAAGAAAACTTCGAGAAATAATAATAAAATCAAATTATGAAGAATCTGCAAGAAATAAATAAATTATTAGCAAAGTTCTATAATGGCGAGTCATCGAAAGATGATGAATTATACTTAATAAAATTTTTTCGCAAGGAAAATATTCCTGATGAACTCAACGCTGATAAAGAATTGTTCTTGTATTTGAAAGATCAAAAATACAGGTCTTTACAAAACAATGACTTATCGGAAAAGATATGGCAAAATATTCAAAATACCGAAAAGAAGAAAAAACATAGAATAAGGCGGGATTTATCGGTTTTGTCAGGCATAGCTGCTAGCATTCTTATATTTATAATTTCATTTCATATGCTACATAATAATCCCAATATATTTAATAATGAGTATAAATTTGAAGACACATATACCAATCCTGAACTTGCTTATCTAGAAACAAAACAGGCTTTATTATATATATCAGAAAAATTTAATAAGGGAACCGAACAATTAAAACCTATTGCAAAATTTAACGATGGAATAGAAGAATTAGAACCTATAAATCAATACAATAAAGGCTCAAAATATTTTAAATAATAAATATATATATCATGAAAAAAATATTATTAAATGTATTTATTCTTATAGTCGGGGGAGTATCGGCACAAAATTCTCCGGTTGATAAATTATTCGATAAATACAGCGGACAAAAAGGATATACATCTGTATATATCAGTAGTTATATGTTTAGCATGTTCTCCGAAGTAGAATACGACGATAAAGAAATGGATGATTTAGTTAATAACTTAAAAAGTATTAAAATTCTCGCAGCCGACGATATTTCAACAGCCCAATTTAAAAAAGATATAGTAAAAAAATTACCTTTATCAGATTATAAAGAACTTATGGTAGTAAAAGAAGAAGGAGATAATGTAACTTTCTTAATTAACGAAAAAAATGGTCGTATTGGTGAATTATTGATAATTACTGAAGGAGAAAACGACAATGCAATAATATGCATACAAGGAAATATCGACCTTAAAAATATATCAAAATTGTCGAAATCGGTAAAAATCGAAGGACTGGAACATTTAGAAGATATTGAAAATAAAAAATAATATTTTTTATTGATCTATTTGCTCTAATAAATTACATACAACAGCTTTTAAATAATCTAAAATAAACTATGAAAAAGTATATCTTTCTTATCCTTTCGATAATAATTATTTCAAATTCGTGTATTACAGACTCAAAACAACAAGCAACAGAAATTTTTACCGAATACGAAGGACAAAACGGCTTTCTAATTTTCCGACTTCCTCCGGCATTACTTCAAATGTTTATAAAATCTGACAGTATACCTAATAATAAAAAATTAATCGACAAACTTGATATAATTCAAGTAGTAATATTCGACGAAAACGAGAATTCTGATAAATATAGCAATGTACTTAAGCAAATAAACAACAAAATTCAATTATCAGATTTTAAACTAATTACTAATATTAATCAAGAAACAGAAAATATTGAGATTTATGCTATTAGTAAAGAAACTCAGATAAAAGAAATCCTATTAATGATAATTAATGATAAGGATATAATCGCTGTAGATTTTGTTGGAGATATGAGTATTCAAGATATTATTAAATTAGCCGATAAGATTGATAAACAAAATATTAAAGATTTTTCTATAAATAATTAGTTCGTTCTGAATACAAATTATCAATTATCAATTATTTTTATATTATATAATAATATTGGTAATGATATAGTTATATAATTTTAATTTTTGTATTTCGTTTTTTTATTTAGTAATTTTAATAAAATAATACTGATAGCTTTTAAAGTATTAATTAAATTGCTTTTTTATGAAAAACAAAATCACGTATAACGAATTAGAAGCTAGAATTAAAGAACTAGAGCATGAAAAAAAAATTGAAATAATTGCAAATAATCAAAAATTTTTAAAGTTAGTAAATTCTGCCCCTCTAGGTGTATCAACAAATTCTCTTGATGGATATTTTATAAGTGTAAATAAAGAATTTTGTAATATTACCGGTTATTCCGAAGACGAACTTCTTAAATTGCGTTTTCTCGATATTACATTAGACGAATATCACGAAATGAATATAAATATAATAAATGAATTAATTGAAGAAAAAATTGAAAAAGCAAAAATAATAAAAAAATACAGAAAAAAAGACGGAACTCCTATTGATGTTATAATACATGCCGCTTTATTAAAAGATGAAAACAATAAACCTCAATATTTATTAGGTATTCTCGAAGATATTTCGGAACGAGTAGAAAGAACAAAGCAATTAAATGATTCAAAATCAAAACACAAAAAACTATTTACAGAAGCACCAATTCCAATATTATTAATTAATCACGAAACCGATGTAATAGAAAATATTAATCCGGCTGCCGAAAAAATTACAGGATATACAAAAGACGAAATTATTAATCGCCCTTTACACACAATTCTACCTGAAGATAAACAAGAAACAGAAAAATTACTTAATATAGTTCGTGATAGTAAGAATAGAATATTTAGGATTTCTACAAAAAAAATTATTACAAAAAACAAGAAAGAAAAATTTGTAGATGTTTCTTTCTTTTATTTATTCGACGATAAAGAACTTATTCAGATTATTGCTAATGATGTTACCGAAAGTAAAGAAAATGAAGCAAAATTATATATTCAGAAAAAACGATTGGAGCTCTCCATTGAAGCCAGTGGTGCAGGTCTTTGGGATTGGGATATTAAAACCGGAAACATTGTTATTAACGATAGGTGGGCTGAAATACTTGGATATACAAAAGAAGAAATTCTACCATCTTTAAAAGACAGAAAAAAAATAATTCATCCCAAAGATTTTGATAGGGTTATGAGTATTTTGAATTCTCATATCAAAGGAGAAAAATCTACATATAAAATTGAGTATAGACTAAAAACAAAATCGGGAGACTGGAAATGGATACTTGATATAGGAAAGGTTATAGAAAAAAGTTATAATGGGAAAGCTCTTAGAGCTTTAGGTCTTCATATCGATATTTCGTCACAAAAAGAAAAAGAAAAAGAACTTATTCTTGCAAAAGAAAAGGCCCAAGAAAGCGACAAATTAAAATCAGCCTTCCTAGCTAATATGAGCCACGAAATACGAACTCCAATGAATGCAATAATAGGTTTTCTGGGATTGATGAAAAATACCGAGAATAAAGAAAAGAAAGAATATTATACAACAATAATAAATCAAAATGCCGAATCATTATTAAACATAATTAACGATATTGTTGATGTCTCGAAAATTGAAGCAAAGCAAATTGATATTTATAAAAATGATATTGACCCAAATTATTTATTAAATAACTTGTATACAAGCTTTAAAAACAAACAAATAAACATCAATAATAATAAATGCATTATTAAAACATTTCCGAATAAAGATTACTCTTTTTCATCAGATGAAGATAAAATTCGCCGTATACTCACAAATCTAATTAGTAATGCAATGAAATTTACTGCTAACGGAACTATAGAAATCGGATATAGAATATTACCTGAAAAAAAAGCTAAAATTCAATTCTATGTTAAAGACAATGGTATTGGTATTGATGAAAAAAATCAAAAAATTATTTTCGAACATTTCAGACAAGCCGAACTTGAACTTACTCGTAAATATGGGGGTGCAGGAATTGGTTTATCAATATCTAAAGGATTTGCAGAAATATTAGGAGGAAAAATTTCTTTCGATTCCGAGATAAATAAAGGTTCTATATTTTATTTTACATTACCTTATAATGGGAATGTAAATACTATTAAAAACAGTAATATGATAAAAAAAGATGATACTAAATTCGACTATTCAAAATTAACAATTTTAGTTGCCGAAGACGAATTCTTTAATTACGAATTTATTAATGAAATACTTTTAATGTACGATATAAAAGTGTTACATGCACAAAACGGTTTAGATGCAATAGAATTAGTTAAATCAAATTCTGATATTGATTTAATTCTAATGGATATAAAGATGCCGGAATTAAATGGTTTAGATGCAACAAAAAGAATAAAAGAAATAAATAGTAAAATTCCAATTATTGCTCAAACAGCTTATGCTCTTTCCGGCGACAAAGAAAAAATAATGGAAGCCGGATGCGATAATTACATAGCAAAACCAATAAATAAAGACGACCTTATGGATATGATAAACATTTATATATAATTTCTATTCTATAACCAGCTTTTATAAATACCAATATTGTTATAGTAATTATTAATTCTTCTTTAACAACACTATGTGGGTCTTCGAAAGAAAACATTATCGAAAAAATTTTGAATGGAAATATTAATGTCATAAATATTTAAAATGGTGTTAAATTTGTAATCTATATTAAAAATGTAGAATAATTAATTATATTCGTAGAGATAAATAAGTAAATAGAAACAGAAGCTTTAAGAAAATTAACTAATTACGCAAAACAGACAAGATGAGCGAAAAGCATAAAATATCTGTTCTATACGTAGAAGACGAAAAAAAAATTCTATCTGCAATTACAAAAACGATTAGTCGAATGGTAGAAGTAGTATATTCTACATCTGATGCTTTTGAAGGAATAAAACTATTTAAAAAACACTTACCCGATATTGTTATTACCGATATATCTATGCCAAAAATGAATGGTATTGAAATGTTAGAAGAACTTAATACAATTAATAAGAATTATAAATCGATACTAATATATGCATATCCTAAAACAGAATATTTTACAAAAGCAATAAAATTAGGTGTTAGCGATTTTATTATTAAACCGGTAAAAAACGAAGCTCTGTTTTTATCTATTAATAATCTTGCTAAATTAATCAATCTCGAGAAACAAGTAACACAACAACAACTAAATATACAAATTAACGAACAAAATTATCGAACTATTTGCAATAACATATTCGATTCTATTGTTATTTTCGATATTGAAAACCATAAAATTGTTGATGTTAACAGTAAAGCATGCGAAGAATATGGATATTCGTATAATGAAATTACTAAAAGAACTATTCAGGAACTTAGTTTAGGAAAACATCCATATACAGAGGAAGAATTAAAAAAACATTTTCAGAAATGTTTAGCAGAAAAATACCATACTTTTGAATGGCGAGCTAAACGAAAAGACGGCTCTTTATTTTGGTGCGAGATAAATATAAAAAAAATAAATGGACTAGATCGAATATTAATAATTATTAATAATACCGAAAAATGTAAACAAGCAGAATCAAATAGTAAACAAAGTGAAAGGAAATATTATAATTTATTTAATACTGCTAACGATGCAATATTTCTAATTCAAGAAAATAAATTTGTCGATTGTAATAAAAAAACCCTTAAACTATTTGCCTGTTCTAAAGACGATATTATAGGGGCTTCGCCTGATGTTTTTTCTCCGGAAAAACAACCCAACGGAAAATTATCGTTAAAAGAATCGACACAAAAAATGGATAATACATTAAACAATAAAAACCAAAATTTTGAATGGCTTCATAAAAAACTCGACGGCACACTTTTTTATACCAATGTAAGCCTAAATAAAACCAAAATTAATAACAAAATTTATATACAAGCCATTGTACGTGATGTAACGCAACAAAAAATTGCCGAACAAAAATTGCGCGAAAATCAAATCTTCCTACGCAAAATTACCGATGTTAGTCCAAGTAATATCTTTGTAAGAGATACAAATGGAAAATATATCTTCGTTAATAAAACAATTGCAGATATGTATGGATTATCTATTGACGAAATGCTTGGAAAAACTGATTTTGATTTAATAGAAAAAACAAATATAACAATAGAACAAGCAAAAACTTTTTTAAACGACGATAAAAAAGTATTAGAAGCTGATTCTTTAATTATTTTACCCGAAACAAAATTAAAATTACCCGATGGAAGCTATAAACATTTTCAAACAATAAAAAAAGCAATAGTTTTAAATAATAACACAAAAATTATTATCGGATATTCTATAGATATTACCGAAAAGAAAAAAAATATTGAATTGTTAGAAAAAAAACAAAAAGAATTACAAGAATCAAATACTACAAAAGATAAATTCTTTTCTATTATTGCACACGATCTAAAAAATCCGTTCGGAACAACTATGAATTTTGCCGAATTGCTAATGCTAGCTTATCATAAAAATACCGATGAAAAGAATATTCGAATAATAAACAATATTTATAAAGGAGCAAAGCATGCTTTTAATCTCTTAGAAAACTTATTAGTTTGGTCTCGCTCGCAAACAAATAAAATACAAATTAATCCAACCATATTAAATTTATCAATTGTAATTAATAACGTAATAGATTATGAAGCAAATAGAGCCGAAGAGAAAAAAATACTAATACTATCTAAAGTAAAAGATTCTATTCAAGTATACACCGATATTGATATGCTAAACACTGTAATACGAAATTTAATTTCGAATGCAATAAAATTTTCAAACATAAGTGGAGAAATTACTATTACAGCAATTAAATTAGACAAATTTGTAAAAATTTCAATCTCTGATAATGGAATTGGTATAAAACCAGAAGCTATTAAAAAACTTTTCAGAATAGATAACAGTAATAATAGTACGAAAGGAACTAATGGTGAAACAGGAACAGGACTTGGCCTAATTCTTTGTAAAGAATTTGTAGAAAAGAATGGAGGTAAAATATGGGCAGAAAGTGAAGTAAATAAAGGAAGTACCTTTTCTTTTACTATTCCTTTATTTAAACCAAAAAATATTGAGAAATAATTATTTACACAACTCTTATATTCATAGCTAAATTTACATATTTAGAAATTTCCTGATTATAACACATATTATTTTTTATAAAATAAATAGTTTAGCATATTTTCTTAAATAATTAAAAACTACAAGCTTGGCAAGATTATCCGAAACATTGTATAGTATTAATTCCAAAAAACATCTAATTCTTTCATTAAAATCTTCAATTTATATATTTTTGCTAAGTAATTATTCGGTTTATATTGTCGAAACTATTATTATATAAACAATAAATTAATATACATACTATGCACTTTGAAGTAATTGTAAATCAAATTATTATATTAGCATTTCTGGCAATTATTGGTTTTATTGCAACTAAATTAAAAGTAATAAACGAAGAGGTTAAAAATAGCATAGCTAAAATTGTGTTTAATATCACATTACCATTACTAATTATAACTTCTGTTTCGAGTATAAATATTACAAAACAGATTCTTACAAACGGAGCTTTTGTTTTTGTATTTTCAATATTAGGAATAGTATTATTGCTTCTTACCGGGAAATTGTCGGCTAGATTATTAAAATTAGAATCGAGCAAAAAAAATATCCATATACTTCATACAAGCTTTGGCAATGTTGCCTTTTTGGGATATCCTCTTTTTACAGCATTATTTCCTGCCGGAGAAGGACTTCTTTATGCTATTATTTTCCACTTCTCTCAAGATATTATCATGTGGTCGTACGGTATATTTATTTTTAACAGCTCGAAAGGACTAAGTTTTAAGAGCAACCTGATGCACTTAATCAATCCAAACACTATATCATTCATACTTGGCTCAATAATGCTCTTATTTGGTATAAAAATACCCGAATTACTATATAATCCATTACATGGCCTAGGTCATACTACTATATATTTGGCAATGTTATACATAGGAGCAATGTTAGCACAAAACACAATGATTCATGCATTTAAAAATAAATCAATTTACTTATTAGGATTTAATAAGCTGATATTTATTCCTATGGTTTTATTAATGATAATAAATGCAGTTATTGCTATCTTCAATTTTAATATAGGCGATATTGCAAAAACTGTTGTTATTATGCAAACCGGAATGCCATGCATGGCCTTAATTGTGGTTTTAGCTAAAAAATATGGCAGCGACGATCTGCTTGCTACCGAAAACCTGTTTCTTACAACTATATTTAGTTTATTTACTCTTCCTTTTATTTTTTACATTATTCAATATTTCTAATCGTTTTCAATTACTTCACCTTAATATAAAGTGTTGATTCTTAATACATACATAAAATTCATACAAAATAAATTCGTTTTTCGATAGGGTAAAACACTTTACGATAATCATATTAATAGAAGCAAATATTTACAATTATTAAAAGGCCTTAATAATGTAGTTTATATTTTTGTCATAAAGAATTGAAACAGACCATATTTATTATATGTATTTGAATTTTAATTTTAAATATATTAATATGATCACAAATCTTAAAACAATGAAAACTAAAATTAAAAGTATTGGAATAAAATTATGCTTGATAAGCATACTTATTTCATGCAGTTTATCATCAACTGCCGAAACAAACAACCTTTTTAATCATAAAAAGGAAAAAGAATCTAAAGACAGCTCATATATAAAAATTACAGGAAAGATTATTGATGCAGAAAGTTATGAGACTCTAATCTTTGCTAATATTTATTTACTGAATACCAATATTGCTACTGTTTCGAACAGCGATGGCGAATTTGTTATTAAAGTTCCAAGAAGTAAAGAAAATTCTAAAATAGAATTCTCATATATTGGATATCAAAATATATCAATCGCTATTAAGAAACTCAATAAAGCAAAAAATACAATTCGTTTAAAAAAGACATCGATACCTTTAGCCGAAATAAAAGTCAGACCACAAAACCCAAGAGAATTAGTTGAAGAAGCTTTTAAGAGAATCCCCAATAATTATAGTACAGATGCAAATATGTTAACCGGATTTTACCGCGAGACAGTAAAAAAGAACTGGAATTATATAGCGATATCTGAAGGAATTTTAGAAATTTATAAAACTCCATATAATAGCAATGCAAACGACTTAATAAAATTATACAAAGGACGAAAAAGCTCGGATGTAAAACGTATGGATACAATAAACTTTAAACTTCAGGGTGGCCCAAACACTACAATGTTGCTTGATATTGTTAAAAATCCATATATACTTGTTAACAATTCGTTTGAGTATTTTTCGTTTAATTTATCGAACATTACAAAAATCGACAATAAAATTAATTATGTTATTGAATTCGAACAGACTCCTTTTGGTTCTCAACCTGTATATAATGGTAAATTTTATATCGATATGGAAACACTTGCAATAACTGCTTTAGAATTTAATTTGAATACCGACCTTGCTCATAATGCAACTAATATGTTAGTTAGAAAAAAGCCTCTATTTATGAAGGTAACGCCCTTAAGTGCAAATTATTATGTAAATTATCATAATACAGATGGTAAATGGTATTTGAATTATGCCAGAAGCGAAGTAGTATTTAAAAGTAAATGGAAAAAGAAACTATTTAGTTCGAAATACACTATAATGTCAGAAATTGCTATTACCGATAGAAAAGATACTGATGTAAAAAAATTTAACAGAAAAGAAGTACTATCACCGCGTGATGTGTTTGTTGAAAAGGTAAGTTATTTTTCCGAAAATGGTTTTTGGGGAAATTATAATTATATTAAACCTGAAGACTCAATTGAATCGGCCATTAAAAAATTAAATAGAAAATTAAATAAATAGATTACTATAATAAAGGTGCTTGGCAAATAATAATAAACTAACATTTTTAGAAAAAGAATACTGTCAAGTACCATTAAATAAACAACAAAAATTTATTATTTTTATATTCTTATAACTTATATATGAATTTGTCTGACAAACAATTAATTCTTAAAATTAAAAAAAACGATTTGCATGAATACGAATTGCTTTTTAAAAAGTATTACCCACAACTTTGTAGTTTTGCATATAAATTTGTTAATAACAGTCAGATTGCCGAAGAAATCGTTCAAGATATTTTCTATGTATTATGGAAAAACCGACAAAAACTAAAGATAAAATCTATAAAGTCATATTTATTCCAAGCAGTTAAGAATAATTGCTTGCAAGAAATAAGAATTAGTCATCTTAACAAAAAATATTCTGTTTACACAAAAGAACATATTTCTATTTCATCAAACAATATTGAAGAAGAAATTGATTGTAGTGAGTTAAACAAAATTATTGAAGAAACCCTTAATAAATTACCTGAGAAATGTCAAACGATATTTAAACTTAGCAGATACGAAGGGTTAAAATATAATGAGATTGCCGAAAAATTATCCATATCAATAAAAACAGTTGAAGCAAATATGGGTAAAGCTCTTAAACATTTTAAAAATAGTTTGAAAGATTATATTGAATTTGCATAAATTCAAATTATTATGAAAAACAATAATACAGATAAAATAAACTATAGTTTTATTGCTAAATATTTAGCTAATGAAACTACTGACGCTGATAATGATGTATTCGAATTATGGTTGCAAGAAGATAGCAATCGTAAGACTTTCGACGAAATAAAAACTTATTGGGAAATAATTAATAAACAAAACAGGATGAATGATGTAGATGTTGATAAGGCGTGGAATAAACTTAAATCGAAAATTGAAGACAATTGTAACAATGAAGATATTTTTGTAACTGAAAAATCTATAACTATTAGAACCATACTTCGATATGCAGCTACAATACTTTTACTAATTGGCTTAAGCATTTCTGGATATTTGTTTTACAATTCTTCATACAATCCAATAATTTATACTACAATTAAATCATCGTCGAATACTGAAAATAAAATAGTTATTTTACCCGATGGCTCGAAAGTATATTTATATGCCGATTCAAAAATCAATTTCCCTAAAGAGTTCAACAAAAATATCAGAAATATAAAACTAAATGGAGAAGCCTTTTTTAAAGTTAGCAAGAATCCACAAAAACCATTTATTGTAAGCGCTAATAACTCAAAAATAAAAGTTCTTGGAACCTCATTTAATGTTAATACTAATTTACCAAATAAAAATGTCGAAGTATTCGTTAAATCAGGCTGTGTTAAGCTATATAATAAAAATAACGAATCAAATAATGTTATTTTAAACCCCGGATTTATTGGCACATATACCGAAACCGGAATAAGTAAAAAATCGAATAATAAGGTTAACTATATTTCGTGGATGACAAAAGATCTTATATTTAAAGATACTGAATTAAACGAAGTAATTGATGTTATTAGTAAAACATATAGGATAAAAATATCATACGATACACCCAAAATAGAACAATTAAGAATTAGTTCAACATTTAGTAAACAGCCTATCGATTCTGTATTGAAAATTATTTGTAGTACATTTAATTTAAAGTATAAGGTAAAAAATAGTAATGAAATTATTTTAATGTCGGAATAATATAGATGAAAAATTTTAATAAATATAAAAACACACTGCTTCAAATACTTGTAGTCGTGTGCTTTATATTTAATACTAATATTTCCTACAGTCAGGATAGTTTAAGCATTCTTGAAAAAAAAATATCCTTAAACATTAAAAACAATAATCTTTACGAAGCATTAAATCAAATAAGTATTAAAACCGGATATAATTTTTCGTATAATTCAAAACTTATTTCAGAAAATAGAAAAATACAAATTAAGGTAAACAACTTACCGGTAAAAGATGTTTTAAATAAGTTATTACAAGATTCAACATTAAGTTATCTAATAGTATCTAATCAGATTGTTATACTTAAACAATTAAACAATAACTTAACGAAAAATAAAAATAATACAGATACTATTTCTTATATACAAATTGGGGGTAAAATTATCGATAAAGTATCGTATCATCCTCTTGCATATGCCAATATTTGTATAGAGGAAATGCCTATTGGAACTGTTTCTAATTTCGATGGAGAATTTATTCTTAAAATACCTAATAATTATTGCGATACCAATCTAATTGTCAGTTATGTAGGGTACGAAAATTTACAAATCCCAATAAAAAAACTAACTACTTTTGAGAATTTACTTATGTTAAAACCCAATATTGTTCCTATTCAAGAAGTTATTATTCGAAATTCTAATCCATTATCCTTATTAAAACTTACGCTTAACGAAATACCAAATAATTACTCTACAAAACCCGCATATTTAACTTCATTCTATCGCGAAACAATAAAGCGAAACAATAAATATGCTGCTGTTCTTGAAGCTGTTGTCGATATATATAAAACATCTTATAGTTCAAATATAAACGATAAGATAAAAATTACCAAAAGCAGAAAAAATATCGATTATAACATTATGGATACTATAATGCTTAAAATAAAAGGAGGTTTACGAACAAGCATGATTTTAGATATTGTTAAAAGCAAACCTAATTTTATCGACGACGAATATATTAATTTATATAACTATAAAATTTCCGACATTATAGATATTAATAGGGACTTAACATATGTAATTAGCTTCGAACCAAAAAAATATAGCAGTGATGAAGTATTGTACAATGGCGATATTTATATTGATATTAAAACTTTAGTTATAAAGAAAGTTGAATTTTGGCTTAATCAGGAATCAATTAAAAAATCCGGTCATTTACTTGTTGTAAAACAATCGAGAAATACTATTGTTAAACCTATTAAAGCTCATTATATTACCAATTACAGAGAATATAACGGCAAAAATTATTTAAGCTATATTAACGGAAATATAATATTTAAAATCCGAGAAAAAGGGAAATTATTCTCAAATCAATTCAACACATCAATAGAACTTGCTGTTACTAAAATAGATACGAGCGATGTAAGAAAAATTAAATTCAAAAACCTTTCTAATACAAGCACAATACTATTCGACGAAATTCATAATTATAAAAATTCTTTTTGGGAAGAATATAATTTTATTAAACCCGAAGAATCGTTACTAGAAGCTATTCAAAAAATGTACAATAGTAATTAACTTCATTTAGGAAATATCTATTATTATTTCTAAATTCTCGTCTTAATTCTTAGTGAATTTTAATTTATTATTAAAATTAGTCGTGCCACGACTCACTTTAAAAAGCGCAGTGGATTTTCAACAAATTTGTTGTACGACTTGCGGATTTAAGGTTAAAATAAAAAAATATCACGCAACTATTTGTAAAAATTTTCCATCTATATTTATATTAGTTTATATCATTTTAAATATATAGATTATGAAAATAAATATACTCTGTATTTCGATAATTACTATTATTCTTGTTTCTTTTTCTTGCTCTTCCGATAAAATAAGTCAAATCGGAAAATGGGATGATATTATTAAATTATCTACTAAAGATGCCAAATTTCAGGCAAATGCCGATTCAACAATAATAACAACCAAGGGTGATTGGTGGTGGATAACAGACATATCTGTCGATAATGAATATTTCTATAATTTCGAAGATATTAATTTTGAATCAAATAATTATTCAATAAAACAAAATTGTTTCGTAGTTGAACGTCGCGATAAAAATACTCTTTTCATAAAAATTGATTCTAATACTTTACCTAGTCAAAGAATAATTACGATAGGACTTGAGGCGGGTGATTATTTCGATAGAATAGTTATTACTCAAGCAGCTCAATAATATATTACTATTAAAAAATAGACATAATACTTTTGGCACAATAGTTGTTTTTGAGAAGTAACAAAGTAAATATTTTTTCGTAAAATTATTATTATAAAAAGCAAACTATTATTAATTAAATTTATAAAACTATGAAAACTATGAAAACCATTAAAAAGTTATTTGCAATATCTATGATTTTTGCTTCAGTATTTTTTGTTGCCTGTAATGATGACGAAAACAATATGCTTAGTCCAGATGATAGCAAAGTAATATTAGAAAACCTTGATGCCGACATGCAATCAGATTTAGATCAAATGCAAAATGCTCAAGGATTTAAAGCATTTGTTGAACTTCAAGATATGGACGATCCTTTTAGTATAGCTAAATCTACTAAAGGCTCTTTTGTTTTTAATACAATTAAAAAATATTTAACCCTTTCGTCTGATAAAGGTTTAAAATCTGTTAAAGAAGAAGGACATTTCGATTTCACAGGAAATTTAGGGACTTATACTTGGAGTATTGCTTCCCAAGCATGGGATATTACTCACGGCGGAACTAACATTGTTATTAATTTCCCTACCGATTCAACACTAACTGAAAACAATGCTACTTTAACAATAAATAATTTCGAAGATCAAGAATTTGTTGACGAGTATGATACTTGGTATCAACCAACAGCAATAGATGCTAATCTTTATATTAATGATACAAAATATGTTGAACTTGTTTTAGATGCAACATGGCAAAATAATGGAGACCCTCAAGGTTTAGACCTTTCTGTTTATCTTCTTCCTTTCGAATTTACTATTGAATTTACAGACGGTGCAACATCTACTTCAATTACCGAAGCATTATTTCTTAATAATAATCAAATAATGTCGATTGGTGGTACTATTATCTTTACCGATAATACAAAAGAAGAATTATCTTCAGTTAACGGATATGTTCAATACAGAACAATAAAAGTAAAAGCAAATGTTGATGTATCTGCACTAATTGAGCTTGTAGAAGAAATGGAATCAGATAATCATCCATATACAACTAATGAAGAAATAATTGATGCAGTAAATAAAACTTTTTATGCCGGCGTTTACAACGAAAGTGGGAAAAAAATGGCAACAATTGAATTAGGAATAATAAATAATGAAACAGATATTGTTCTAACATTTGAAGACGGAAGTCAAGAATTAGCAGAACCATATTTTGAAAACTTTATCGATGGTATCAAAGAATTTATTGATGAAATGGGAATTACTTTAGATAATAATTTTGATTTCAAAAAGAAGTAACTAAAATATTTTTTTACAATTAAAGAGCTGTTAATGTACAGCTCTTTTTTTTATTTAAATCGCTGATTTTTCTAATTTAGTTTTGCTTTTTGTTATTAATATAATAAATTTAACAATAATTAAATAATACAAATTATTATAAATTATAGTTCAGTACTTATCATTATAGATTAAATATAAGCATCTTAGTTCTTTAATCGTTCTGCTTTTTATTTCATCATTATTCTAAATAATTCTAATAAAAAATATATTATGGCAAATTCTGTAACTTACAAAGGAACAATAGGAATATTAACCGGAGGTGGAGATGTTCCCGGTTTAAATCCTGCTATTAGAGCAATTACAATAAGAGCAACAAGAGAAGGATATAAAGTAATAGGAATAAAAAAAGGCTGGGCAGGATTAATAAATATTAGAAGAGAAAAAAAACAAGATAATAACGAAAGTATAATTATATTAACAGAAAGCATTGTTAATAAAGCGGGTAGAAGCGGAGGCACATTTCTTCATACATCAAGAACCAATCCAAGTAAATTATTAAAAATAAATGTTCCGAAGCATTTAAAAGAAGAATACTCAAATGATATTAACGATTTAACATCCGAAGTATTAAAAAATTTAGAGTACCTTGGAATCGATTATTTAATACCTATTGGAGGAGACGATACTTTAAGTTATGCAGTAAGATTAGATAAAGAAGGTATTAAAGTAATTGGAATACCTAAAACAATGGATAACGATGTTAATGGAACTGACTATTGTATTGGTTTTAGTACTTGTGTTACAAGAACGATAATGCTAACTAATAGTCTTAGAACATCAGCAGGATCTCACGAACGATTCTTAGTATTAGAAGTATTTGGCAGATATGCCGGATTTACAGCATTATTACCCACTATGGCCGGTGCAGCTAACCGATGTATTATTCCCGAATATAAATTCGATATTAATAAGTTAACAGAACTTCTTGTAAAAGACCGATATACAAACCCCAGCAAATATTCTGTTGTTTTAGTGTCTGAAGGCACTACTTTCAAAGGTCAAAGTGAAATGACATTCTCTAATAACGAAAAAGATGCGTTCGGTCATGCAAAATTAGGCGGTATTGGGAACCTTGTGTCTGCTAAATTAAAAGAATTATCACCCAAATATAATAATGGCGAAAGAATTAATGTTATAAATCAAAAACTAGGTTATTTAGTAAGATGTGGAGACCCTGATGCTATGGATTCTATTGTCCCCATGGCATATGGTAATCTTGCTCTCGACTTAATATTAAAAGGAATACATGGTAGATTAGTTACTCTTCGAAACGGAAGATACGACAATTGCCCTATTGATTTAGTTACAAGTCAATCGAAAACAGTAGATATAGAGAAATTTTATAATACCGAACGTTTACGACCTTTTTATAAAAGCTTCGAGTCGGCTCCATTATTTATTATGACAGGTAAATAGAAAATTCTAATCAAAAATATTTTGTTTTATAGATTAGTTGTAATAATTGAAACAATTATTACAACTAAGAAGGTTATTAATAAGTTTTTTAGTTTTTTTGTATAGAACTAAAGAAAACATTAATGAGTAGAAAAATTTCCATACGTGGTGCACAGCAACATAATTTAAAAAATATCGATATTGAATTACCTCACAATAAATTTATTGTTGTTACAGGTGTCTCAGGGTCAGGAAAATCATCATTAGTATTCGACACTATTTATCGCGAAAGCCAAAGAAAATACTTCGAAACATTTTCTTCTCAAGCTCGTCAGCTAATGGGTAAGATAAAACGTCCCGAAGTTGAACATATTCAAGGATTATCACCGGCAATTGCTGTTAATCAGAAATCTACTATCCAAAATCCGCGCTCAACAGTAGGTACTTTATCCGAAATTTATAATTATTTGCGATTATTATACGCTCGTGTTGGCAAATACGATAATAATATGCTTAATAAAGAAGAGATTAATAGAAACTTATTCTCTTTCAATTCCGAAAAAGGGGCATGTAGTACTTGCAAAGGTCTTGGCTTACAAGAAAAAGTCGATCCTGAATTACTTATCGAATCAGAAGACAAAACTCTTCGCGAAGGAGCTCTTAAAATTACAACTCCTTCGGGATATACTGTTTATTCGCAAGTTACAATAGATGTTCTAGATAAAGTCTGTCAATCGGAAGGATTTAATGTCGATATTCCTTGGAAAAATCTTAGCGACATACAAAAAAATATTATTCTTAATGGTAGTAATAAAATAAAAATTCCTTTCGGGAAACATACATTAGAATCTAGAATGAAATGGACAGGAATTAAAGCTAAGCCTCGAGAAGAAGGATATTATAAAGGAATTCTTCCTGTGATGAACGATATTCTTAAACGCGATAGAAATAAAAATATACTGCGTTTTGTTCATTCTGTTGAATGTACTGAATGCCATGGTACAAGATTATCGGGAAAAGCATTATCTGTAATATTTCATAATTACAATATAGCCCAACTCACAACTCTTACTATTGATGAGTTAAATAGCTTTCTATCTGAAATTAAACTTACAAACAAGGAAAATATAGTTGCTAGTCCAATAATTAATCAAATATTAAAACAAACAAGTTTGCTTATCGATTTAGGTTTAGGCTATTTGAACCTTAATCGCGAATCATCAAGTCTTTCGGGTGGCGAAGCTCAAAGAATACGTTTAGTTAACCAGGCTAACACCGGAATACGCGGAATAAGCTATATTCTCGACGAACCATCTATTGGATTACACAATAGAGATAACGACAAGTTAATAGAGTTAATACGTCGATTAGTCGATAATGGAAACACAGCAATTGTTGTCGAGCATGATAAAGATACAATATTAGCTTCCGATTGGTTGGTTGATATTGGTCCTGGTGCAGGAATAAAAGGAGGAGAGATAATATATAATGGACCTACAAGCAATTTACTAAATGCCAAAAATAGTATTACAGCCGAATATTTAAAAATCAGTAATAGCTTAAAACAAAATGTTAGAAAAGGAAACGGAAAAACAATAGACATACATAATGCTTCAAAAAATAATTTAAAAAATATTAATGTCAGCTTCAAATTAGCTTGTTTAAATATTGTTACAGGAGTTTCAGGAGCAGGCAAATCAAGTTTGGTAGAACAAGTCTTGGCTAAAAGTGTTAAAAACAAACTAAATAGGAGCACAAATAAGGCTATTTGTGATAATAATATCACAGGAATAGAAAATATCGATAAGATAATAGAAATCTCACAGAATCCTATAGGACGTACTCCTCGTAGTAATCCTGCAACATATACAAAATTGTTCGACCATATCCGACAAGTATTTGCCGAGCAAGAATTATCGAAAAGGCGAAAATGGACAAAAAGCAGATTTTCTTTTAATGTTAAAGGAGGTAGATGCGAGAACTGTCAAGGGGCAGGAGTAATACAAATAGGAATGCATTTTCTAGGTAATGTAGATATATTATGCGAAAAATGCTTGGGAAAAAGATTTAATAAAGAAACTCTTGAAGTAGAATATAAAGGAAAAAATATTTACAATGTTCTTGAAATGTCGATTAATGAAGCATATCTGTTTTTCGACGATAATAAGCATATAAATAGAATCTTACAATCGTTTATCGATTTAGGATTGGGATATATAAAACTTGGACAGCCTGCTACAACTTTATCGGGTGGCGAAGCTCAAAGAATAAAATTAGCAGCCGAACTCAGTAAATCGTCTTCTGGTAAAACTTTATATGTATTAAACGAACCATCTACAGGTTTGCATTTTGCCGATATAAAAATATTATTATTATCAATTAATAATTTAGTCGACAAGGGAAATACAGTAATTATTATCGAACATAATACCGATATTATTAATGCAGCAGATTATGTTATTGATATTGGTCCGGAAAGTGGAAAAAACGGAGGAGAAATTGTTGCTACCGGAACTCCATACGAAATAGCCCAAACAAGTACTTTAACCGGTATAGCTTTAAATAAAGCATTTAATAATGCTAATCGAATTATCGATAAAAATAATAAAACACATAATATTAGTAATAGTATTCAATTTAAATCAATAACTACTAATAACCTTAAAAACATTGATATTGAAATAGCTATTAATAAAATTACTACAATAACAGGACTTTCCGGAAGTGGAAAATCATCGCTTGCTTTCGACACTATTTATGCCGAGAGTAAAAGAAGATATACAGAAAGTTTTTCATCATATATACGTCAATTTATTGATAACCAAAACAATGCAAAATTCGAAAGTGCTACGGGAATAACTCCTGCGATTGCTGTAAATCAAAAGAATTTGAATAAAAACCCACGTTCTACTGTTGGAACAGTAAGCGATATTTACGAGTATTACCGCTTATTATATGCACGTGTAGGCAAAGCTTATTGTCCTGATTGTGGAAATAAATTAGAAAACGGCAATTGCACTAAATGTAGCTTTAAAGGTCATTTCCCATTAATGGCTAATAATTTTTCCTTTAATCATCAATCAGGTTCTTGCACAGAATGTAACGGACTGGGGCACTCTATTACAGGAAACTTATCGATGATAATTACAAATCCGGAATTATCTATTTTCGATGGTGCTTTAAGTAATGATAATTGTATAAAATATTTTACCGAGAAAGATGGTCAATTTCTAGCAATTTTACAACAAGTAGCTAGTGATATGAGTATCGACTATTCGGTTAATTGGGACTCTTTAAACGATACAGCTAAGAGCATTGCTCTGTATGGCACAGGAGAAAAAGAGTTTTATGTAAAATGGCATTTCAAAAGAAAAAACAGAAAAGGAGTTCACGAATTTACTACTCGTTGGAAAGGATTTGCTACAATTATTAAAGAAGAATACGATTTAAAGTATAAAAATAAAACAGGTAAATGCCTAGAGAAATTTGTTAAACAAAAACCTTGTAAACTCTGCAATGGAGAACGATTAAATAAGGAATTTCGAAATGTATTTTTCGAAGATATTAATATCTCGCAATTAACTAAAAAATCTATTAACGAGAGTATTGTGTTTTTCGATATGTTTAATAATAAGGATATTACAGATACTGAGTTAAAGAATATCTTAAAGATAACTGAAGATATAAGAATTGAAATTATTCGTAGATTGAACTTACTTAAAGACGCCGGATTAGGATATTTAAGTCTCGATAGAAATATAATAACACTATCGGGAGGCGAGGCTCAAAGATTAAGACTTAGTTCTCAGATTGGCTCGGAGTTAACAGGCATAACATATATTTTAGATGAACCAACGAAAGGACTTCATGCTAGAGATACAAAACAATTAATAAAATTAATTAAAAAACTTAAAAATGCTGAAAATACGATTATAATAGTTGAACACGATAAAGATATCATTCTAGCTTCTGATAATATTATAGAAATAGGTCCAAAAGCCGGAGAAAATGGTGGTGAAATAATTTTCACGGGAGATATAAACAATCTTCTAAATAATAGGAATTCAGAAACGTCGAGATATCTTAATACACATAAATCATTCATTCCAAGCACAAAAATTCCTACTAATAACAAACATCTAAAAATTAAAAATGCTTTTGCCAATAATTTAAAAAATATTAATGTTGATATTCCTATCAACTGTATAACAACTATTACAGGAGTATCGGGTAGTGGAAAAACCAGTCTGGTATTCGATGTAATTGCAAAATCTGCAAATGTTTCAAATCCAACAAATTGTACAGAAATATCAGGCTTAGAATATTTCGAAAATATAATAAGTATTAATCAAAAAGATATTAAACTAAATATTGCAACAACTCCTGTTATGTATTCCGGAATTTTCGACGATATAAAGAACATATTTCTGAATACTGAAGAAGCAAAAAAGGATAAGATTAAAAAATCATATTTTTCGTTTAATTCTAAAGATGGGAAATGTACCGAGTGCAATGGTTTAGGGTTTACTAAAGTTAGTATGGATTTTTTCTCTGATATATGGATTGAGTGTGAACAATGCAAAGGAAAAAGATATAATAATGCTGCTTTAAAATATCGATATAAGAATAAAAATATTTCCGACGTTCTTGATATGACATTCTCACAAGCTTATAATTTTTTTAACGAACATAAAAAGATACAAGATAAAATTGCAATCATTAACGAAATAGGCTTAGGATATATTAAACTTGGTCAAAAAGGCAATTCACTATCCGGTGGCGAATCGCAACGATTAAAATTAGCTCTTGGTTTACTTAATAAATCGAAATGCAGAAATCTATACCTTTTCGACGAGCCAAGTATAGGTTTACATTTCGCTGATATTGAAAATCTAATAATTCTATTTAAAAAACTTGTTAGTAATGGTAATACCCTTATTGTTGTAGAACATAATCTCGATATAATTATAAATTCTGATTATATTATCGACTTAGGGCCGGATGGTGGTAATAAAGGAGGGAAAGTTATTGTAAAAGATACACCCGAAAATATAATAAAATGTAATAACTCATATACTGCATCAGAATTAAAGAGATTTTACAAATAAGAAAATACCACTTCATTTTTTTTTGAATAAATAATTATAACACTAAGAGTATAATAAAAATTGGACTTATTTATCAAGCAATTTTATACCCTTTAAAGCATTTCTAAAAATACTCTTTTGCTCTCTTATTAATATGTTTTTATTCATACACATCTGTAATATAATAATTTAGATTATTTTATTGATTCAGTCAAATAAACAAATATAAACGAATAAGCAGATTTTAATTCCTTGTATACTACTTATGTTTAATTTAAACATTGCTGTAAAAAAATTTCAGACGCTAGTAAAATAATATCTTTAAAAAAAAATAATTCAACTAAAAATATGAACTGAGCCTTTTAAACCTTTATATAATTAATTTATCAAAACATAATTGAATGTTTCATAATATTTTTAATTAGTTCGAATAATTAGTAATTTGCGCAAAGAAATATTTAATATATGTTTAATATAAAATCAAATAATAGTGAAAAAAATTTATTTAATATTGTTTTCAGCAATAGTTATGCTTAGTGCCTGTAATAATGCACAGCAAGGAATAAAGGACAATCCTTTATTAAGCGAGTTTAATACTCCTTTCAATGTTCCTCCATTCGATAAAATCGAGACAAAAGATTATATACCAGCTTTTAAAGAAGCTATGAAGAAACATATCGATGAAATTAATACAATAGTTAATAATGCAGAAGAGCCAAGCTTCGAAAATACTATTGTAGCTCTCGATAATAGTGGTATTTTACTCGATAGAGTTAGCAGTATCTTTTTTAATGTAAAAGGAGCTAATACTAACGAAGAATTAAACAAAATTGCCAGAGAAGTTTCTCCTCTACTTTCTAAACATGGTGATGATATTTCTTTAAACGAAGATTTGTTTAAAAAAGTAAAAGCTGTTTACGATAAAAAAGATGAGCTTAATCTTAATACAGAACAAGCAATGTTATTGAAAAAAGCATATAAAGGCTTTGTTCGTGGTGGTGCTAATCTCGATGAGAAGAAAAAAACAACACTTCGCGAAATTAATAAAGATTTATCAATGGCAACTCTTCAATTTGGGGAGAATGTTCTTAAAGAGACAAATGCTTTTGAATTAGTTATCGATAATGAAGCAGATTTAGCAGGATTACCCGAATCGTCAATCTCAAGTGCAAAAGAAGCTGCTAAAGCTAAAGGATATGAAGGAAAATGGTTATTTACTCTTCAAAAGCCAAGTTTAATACCTTTCTTAACATATTCTGATAAAAGAGATTTAAGAGAAAAAATGTTTAAAGGATATACTAATCGTTGTAACAATAATAACGAAAACGATAATAAAGAAATCGTTAAAAAAATTATAAATCTTCGTATTGAGAAAGCTCATTTATTAGGATATTCTAATTATGCCGAATTTGTTCTTGAGAACAATATGGCAAAACATCCTGAAAATGTATTTGATTTATTAAATAAAATATGGGATTCAGCATTACCTGTTGCAAAACAAGAAGCCAAAGAATTACAAAAAATGATTGATTCTGAAGGTAACAATTTTAAATTACAAGCTTGGGATTGGTGGTATTATTCTGAAAAATTAAGAAAAGAAAAATACGATTTCGACGAAGAAGCTTTACGTCCTTATTTTACATTAGAAAATGTTCGTAAGGGAATATTCGGCGTAGCTAATAAATTATACGGTATTACTTTCGAAGAAAGAACAGATATTCCTGTATATCAGAAAGATGTTAAGGTATTTGAAGTAAAAGAAGCCGATGGTAAACATATCGGAATTTTTTATACCGACAATTTCATAAGACCCAGCAAACAAGGTGGTGCATGGATGACAAGTTTTAGAAAACAATCGAGACAAAATGGTGTAGAAACTACTCCTGTAATATTGAATGTTACTAACTTCTCGAATCCAACAGCCGATAAACCATGTTTATTAACTGCTGAACAAGTTACAACTATGTTCCACGAATTCGGTCATGGACTTCACGGATTATTATCAAATTGTACTTATAACACATTATCGGGTACTTCTGTACCAAGAGATTTTGTTGAACTTCCTTCGCAAGTAATGGAAAACTGGGCTTTAGAACCAGAAGTTCTAAAAACTTATGCATTTCATTACGAAACAGGAGAAGTTATTCCTCAAGAACTTGTTGATAAATTAGTTAAAGCTTCTCATTTTAATCAAGGATTTGTTACTGTTGAATATGTTTCTGCTGCTTTATTAGATATGAACTATCAAATTCTTAACGAGAAACAAGACAATCTTGATGTTAATAAATTCGAAACTGAGGTGTTAAATCGAATTGGTTTAATACCCGAAATAGTTGTTCGTTACAGAAGCACATATTTTTCTCATATCTTTAGTGGAGGATATGCAGCAGGATATTATGGATATATTTGGGCTGCCGTATTAGATGCTGATGCTTTTCAAGCATTTAAAGAAACTAGTTTGTTCGATCAGAAAACTGCAAAAGCACTTAGAGATAATATAATTTCCAGAGGTGGTACTGACGAAGGAATGACTCTTTACAAAAATTTCCGAGGACAAGAACCTTCTATCGATCCTTTATTAAAAAGAAAAGGTTTAAAATAAT
>CAZDCZ010000020.1:26165-38249 GCA_964504155.1 uncultured Bacteroidales bacterium
ACTTTTATTCCGTGAGGATGATTTGCCGATTTGGTAAGTATTCTCTTTACAATTCCTTCTGTTAATATTCCTGTTCGCTGATGGTGTTTTTGAACAATCTCAACATCTTTCCCTATTTCAATATCTTTTCTATTTCTACCATCTAATATCTTATCTGTCATTATATTTTTTCTGCTTTTAGTAATCGTACATAATTTTTAAAATAATGATTTTCATGAAAATTATTAAAGCCATACTCTTTCAGAATATTCTTCCAATCTCTTTCAATAAAGTCAAAAGCATATTTACATTCTATCTTTTTAAAAATAAATCGATGATGAAAGGGCATTTTTTTCATGTCGAATTCGGCAAAATCAAGAATATTAAAAGTCCCTCCGGTTTTTAAATGATTGTAAGCATTTGTAATAATATTTCTCCGTATTTCGTGAGGGAAACCATGAATTACAAAACTGATAAATATTTTATCGAATTTCTGATTTAATTCAAAGCTTTGATCTATTCTTTTATTAATGAATTTAATATTTGGGAATTTACCACATTGTGTATTAAATTGTTTTTCCATATCTTCAGAAATATCTAAACCTATAAGCAAAGAGTCTTTTGATAGATACTTGTTCATTAATAATATATTACGTCCTGTACCGCAACCTAGATCAAGAATTTTATCGTTTTGTTTTATTTCTAAATTCTTTATTGCTTTTTTTATAAAAGACTTATATAGTCCGAAAGATGCGATATTCATTACCTTATCGTAACGTTTGGCAATAAATTCCGATAATTCTACACCCGAATCGGGATAAAGTTTGTCCATATTATTTTCCTACTTTTTTAACTACATCAATTACAGTACCATCAACCCATTTTATTGCTGCAATAATTTCATCGCCAAATTCCGGGTTACTTGGTTTTCCACAAATTTTCTCAGCTTCTTCTTTAAGTTCTTCTATTGTTTTTATTGGCAAATTAGAGTTCTTAACTTTCTCTAATAAATCTTTTCTTTTCGGATTTATAGCTATTCCACGCTCGGTAACAATAACATCAATTAATTCGCCCGGCCCACAAATAGTAGTAACCTTATCTCTGATAATAGGTATTCTGTCGCGGAATAAAGGAACAGGCAAGATTACTGTTTTCGAGAACAAACAATTCTGCCAACCACCAATACCATGAAGCAAATATCCATCGGAATGTGTTACTACGTTTGCATTATAATCGGTATCAACTTCAGTTGCACCAAGAATAACAACATCTACCATACCAGCAAAATTTCCTTTTCCGTGATAATTATAACTAGTAAACGGACTTGTCCATACATGATTTGGATTTTCGGCCATCGATTTAACTCCTTCTAAATCGAAAGTTTGTCCATCGAGAATATAATCAACAAGACCTTCTTCCAGCATTTTAACAAGATATTTATTACTTCCACCACGTGCAAATCGTGCTTTAATACCTTTTTCTTTCATTATTTTGGCAAAATATTCACCAACAGCTAATGAGGTACCACCGGCTCCCGATTGAAACGAAAAACCATCTTTTATAATGCCTGTTTCGTCGCAGAATTTTGCTGTCATCTCGGCAAGTAATAATCTATCGGGACTTTTTGTGATTTTTGTAGTACCGGATATTATTTTCTCAGGAATACCAACCTTATCTAATTCAACTGTATAATCAACATTATTACCTTGTATTTGCCATGGAATACATGGAAATGGAATCATATTATCGGTTACAACAATTACTTTATCGGCATATTGCGAATCGGCAAGAGCAAAGCCTAATAATCCACTTGCCGATTTACCATATAATCCATTTGCATTTCCAAAAGGATCAGCGCAAGCGGCACCAATAATAGCAATATCAATTTCAACTTCACCATCCTGAACAGCCTGATATCTACCACCATGCGAACGCAACACTCCTGTACCTTTCATCTTCCCTTTTGAAGCAAATCGTCCCAAAGCCCCATTCATACTTCCTTCTATATGATGAATTGTACCATCTTCGAGATATTGAATTAGATGCTCGTGACATGGGAAAGAAGCTGAAGGAAACCAACGTAAATTTTTTACTCCAAGTTCTTTTGCAATATCAAAAATCATATTGGCAAGTAAATCTCCATTTCGAAAATGATGATGCGTTGAAATTGTCATTCCATCTTTTAATCCGGCTTTTATTAATGCTTCTTTTAAAGTAGCAACTTGTTTATTCCCATCTATGGGAAAATCAATATTCGATTTTATTTTGGGCGCGTACTTTCTACTATCGGGTTTGTATTTTCCAACACCCTTAAACGGAATAACCGGTTTTCCGTTAATTTCTGTGGGAATCATTCTTCCAACAGCATTTTTTACAAATTTAGCACTCATAATAAATTTTGTTTATGATATCAATAGGACAGGGTAAATATACAAATATTTATATATTTAACTTAAATTAATTTACTTGCTAAGTAATAATACCTGTCCGAAAGAATAAATTAGGGAAAAGCTCAAAATTTCCAAATTTTGAAGTGCAAACTTTAAAAAAAATATGAGTTTTATTCCATCGCATAAAAATATATAAAAAAACGGATACTCCATTATTAAAACAAAGAGACTACTCCGAAAACTAAAGTTGTCAATTTATAGCCGCTTATCGGATTTATAACAAACTGACGTACAGATTTATAGCTTTCAGTCTTTTTGTAAAGTTAACCGCTTAGCGGCTTTTCGGAGTGGACTCAACAAATAATAGATTTAATACCAAAGCATATTTTTTGCGCTTTTATTCATAGGTATCAATCAGACAAAGGATGTTCTTCATATAAAACTTATGATCAATTTGTAGCTATGATTTTCGGACAGCTTAATAAATGCCTGAGTTTAAGAGAAATAAATCTCGGATTGAGTGTTGATGAAAAATTATTACAAGACTTGAATTTAGAACAGAGTCCCGCAAAATCGACTATGTCTGACGAAAATGCAAATAGAAACTGGCGAGTATATAAACATATATATTTTGAGCTTGTGAGATATTATAAGAATGTATTTTCAAGGCAACCGGGTTATAAAGAAATCGCCGAAATAGAGGGTAGATCAATAAAATTGGTTGATGCAACAATTATGAGTGTTTATTTAAATTTATTAGATTGGGCTAAGTATCGGACAGCTAAAGGCGGAATAAAAAATACACAATAGCTTAGATGAAAAAACATTAATTCCCGAGATAATAAATATATATCAGAAGCTGAGCGACAGACGTGGTATAGATGATTTTCGCTATCCAAAAGATACAATAATAGTAGATGATAGAGGATATTATGATTTTAAATTATTTTATAAACGAATAACGGAGAATATATTTGTTACCCGGATGAAAAGTAATACTGTTTATGAAAGTGTTGAAGAACTTGACCTCCCCGATGATAAAGACTTTGAAATACTTAAAGATAAAATTATATATTTAACAGGTAAAGCTGCAGAAGATGCAGGTATTGCCAATATAAAATTCCGAAGAACAGTAGTAATGATTACTGAGGTGCAACAGTATTCCGAACGAAAATCTATTAGCAGCGAACGCACTTTCGAACACGATACTGCCGATATAAAGATGTTGAATACATTAATTTCTGCTATGGCAGAAAAGCTGGCTTTCGATTTACGAAAAAAACACAAACTAACATCTTGTATTACCATAAAAATACGTTATTATAATTTCGATACTCATACTTTACAAAAGCAAATTCCTTACACATCTTTCAATCATACATTAATAAAAATTGCTAAGAGTTATTGTACGATTATATACCCGTCGTATGTTAATACGTCTTATAGGCGTAAAATTTTCGCATCTGGTTGGTGGAGTACAGTAATTAAATATGTTAGAAGACACTATAGAAATGATAAGTTTGTATAAAACAATAGATAATATACGTAAACGATATGGTGCCGATGCTGTAAAACGTGTTGCCGGAATTAGATAATGTTTAAATAATAAAATTATTTTTATTTGATATTGTAAATACAATTTTATAAATTTACTTAAAACGTAAATAACAAATATTATGGCAAACGAAAAATTTAATTTTAAAAAGTTTATCGACGATTCGAAACAAGCACTTTTGAATCCGAAAGAGTATTTTGTATCTATGACTTCTGAAGGAGATATAGGTTCGTTAGTAATAAAAGCATTAATTTATGGTGCAGTTGCAGGAGTTTTTGCTTTGTTATGGAGTGTCTTAAATATTACCGGTATAGGTGGAGGAATGTTTGGTGAAGCTATTGGTATTATGGCTCTTATTTGGTCTATTATTGGAGCTGTTATAGGATTGTTTTTAGGAGGAGTAATTATTTTAATTATATCATCTATTTGTACCGGAGAAACCGATTTCGAAGCAAATTTAAGAGTGTCGGCAGTATTGTTAGTTCTTATGCCGATTAATGCTTTTTTAGAAGTTTTTGGTGGTTTAAGTTATTTTCTTGGTGCTATTATTGGGTTGGCAGTAAATCTCTGGGGTATATGGATGCTTTATAATGCACTTATTCATAATCTTAAAGCTAAACCCGAAACATCTAAAGTTATAGCTTATGTTTTAGCCGGAATTTTTGCATTGTTTATGATTATTGGTCTTTCAAGCAGAAGAGCTTTGTCGAAATATACAGGCTTAAACAGTAGAAAAGCTCGTAATATTATGAAAGAATACGGCGTTGATGCTAATAAATTAATGAAAGAAGCCGAGAAAATGACTGAAGATTACGAAAAAACAGCTAATGAAATGTCGAAAGAATATGAGAAAGCTGCAAAAGAATTAGAAAAGCATGTTCAAGGAATTACAGAAACTTTCTTCGCAATTGAAATGGCAAATGGCGATACATACAAAGATATTGACAAATCGAAAATAAAAAATGCTTTAAACGATTTAGACGAGGATAACGATTTTATGATATTAAGTAAGGGAGATAGTTATATTCAAACAGCTATTTCCGGGAAAAATTATATTGTTGAATATAGAGATAAAACAGGATACTTTAGATCTGTTACTAAAAAAATAGATTTCGATGATGTAAAAGATATGTTTTATGGCTTTTATAATGGCGATAAGGATTGGAAAGATATTGTTGAATGGGAATCGGCAGAATAAAAACAGATTTTGTAAAACACAAAAAGACTGTTTCTGATTTCAGAAACAGTCTTTTTATTATCTGATAGTTTGAAGTAATAATAGTGGCAGCCTTATTTTTTGTTTAATAAAATTTCATCAATTGTTTTTCTAAACATAGCTTTTGTTTCTTCTGTAGTTTGAGCTATACCCGAACGCATCTGTGGATTGCCGTTTTTTGGACAATAAAGAAAAGCAGGAATGCCTTGTACTCTAAAGACTTGAGCTATCTCAGGGTCTTTTTGTGTATCGACTTTGTAAACGTTTATTTTACCTTTATATTCTTTTGCTATTTCTTCTAAAATTGGACCGGCAATTTTACATGGACCACACCAGTTTGCATAGAAATCGACAATACATGGAAGATCGCCTTCGAATTTCCATTCGCGGTTAACTTCATAATTCATCACCTTTTTCTTAAAGTCTTCTGTGCTTAATGTGATTGTATATTTTTCTGTTTTAGTGCTTTCCTTGTCTTTAGATACTATTTTTTTGTCAGAAGTTATTTCTTCTTTTGCATTTCCTTTACATCCTTGACTAATACTTGTTAAGGCTATTAGTGCTATTAATAATGTTCTTTTCATCTGTTTGAAATTTAATATTTATTAATTATATAGATTAATTTTTATAAATTCGATAAAACAATTTTCTTTATTTCTTTGGCCGGGATAACTCCGGCTTGGTTAAATTTTAGTTCGCCATTTTTAAAAACCATTAATGTTGGGATGTTCCGAATATTGTATTTTGCCGATATAGCTTGATTTTTATCTACATTTATTTTAATAATCTTTACTTTATCGCCTAAATCTTTCTTTACCTGTTCTAAAATAGGAGCAACCATCTTACAGGGTTGACACCAATCGGCATAAAAATCAACAATTACCGGCTTGTTAATATTAATAAGATTGTTAAAGTTTGCCATTTTCTTTTTTTAATTTTCTTTTTTTAATGTAATCATCTATACTATCTCCAACTAGGTAACCAATTGCACCACCAAATAATATCATAGTGTGCCAATGCGATTTAATTGCACAAGTGCCGCTTGAGCATCCAATATATTTCCAATATAAATAACCCCCTAAAATGCCAAGAAGTAATAGTGCTAAGCTATATTTATGTTTCAATAAAAAGTTTTTCATATATATTAAAATTGAATGATATCTATACAATTTGCATGCCAACATATGAACAAATATACAAATGTATATATAATGACATAAAAAAAGTAAATATAAATATATTGTATGACATAAAGACAATATTAATTTGTTATTTTTTAACAATTAAACCCGCATGATATTTCTTATAAGCACTAATAAAAAATTGCTCAAATATTCTTATTATTGTGTATTGTAAAAATTAATAATATAAAAAGATGATATTAATAACTATCGATTGGGTAATAATAATCTTATTTTTTGTAATACTAATTAGTATTGGTGTATTTGCCGCAAAAAAAGCAGGAAAAAACACTTCCGAATTTTTCTTGTCGGGACGAAATATGCCATGGTGGTTATTGGGTGTTTCAATGGTTGCCACAACATTCTCGTGCGATACTCCAAATTTAGTAACCGATATAGTACGCCAGAATGGTGTGGCAGGTAATTGGTTATGGTGGGCTTTTTTATTAACAGGTATGCTTACAGTGTTTGTTTATGCCAAGTTGTGGAATAGGTCGAAAGTAATGACCGACCTGGAATTTTACGAGATTCGTTATAGTGGTAAGATGGCTGCCTTCTTACGTGGATTTAGAGCTATTTATCTTGGTGCATTTTTTAATATACTTGTTATTGCCTCGGTATCTATTGCCTTAATAAAAATCGGAGGAGTGATGTTCGGTTGGTCGCCGGCTAAAATTCTTATCATTGCCTCGGTAATATTAGTATTTTACAGCACTTTAGGTGGATTGAAAAGTATTTTATTTACCGATTTCTTCCAGTTTTCGCTTGCCATGATAGGGGCTGTTGGTGCGGCAGTAATTTTGGTTAAGAATCAGGGCGGTGGATTAGATAATTTATTGGCTAATCCCTTGGTAAAAGATAAAATAAGTTTATTTCCGGCATTAAGTAATAAAGATATGGTAATTTCATTATTGGTTATTCCCTTAGCCGTACAATGGTGGAGTGTTTGGTATCCGGGAGCCGAGCCGGGCGGTGGTGGATATATTGCACAAAGAATGTTATCGGCAAAAGACGAAAAAAATGCTATGGGGGCAACTCTATTGTTTAATATTTTCCATTATGCCTTACGTCCTTGGCCTTGGATATTGGTTGCTTTAGTTTCTTTAGTTGTTTTTCCCGATTTAGAATCATTAAGAGCAGCATTTCCAAATGTCGATCCTCAATATATACATCACGATTTTGCTTATCCGGCAATGTTAAAGAGTCTGCCTCATGGTTTTATGGGACTTGTTGTTGCTTCATTGCTTGCAGCGTTTATGTCGACTACTGCCTCGCAAATAAATTGGGGCTCATCGTATATTGTAAACGATTTTTATGCTCGTTTTATTAATCGCGAAGCTAGCGAAAAACAAAAAGTTCTCGCAGGAAGAATATCCACAGTTTTATTAATGACCTTTGCCATTCTTGTTGCCCTTGTTTTACAAAATGCCTTGCAAGCATTTCATATATTATTGCAAATTGGTGCAGGAACAGGACTAATATTCATTTTACGTTGGTTCTGGTGGCGTATTAATGCTTATACCGAAATTACAGGAATGGTTGTTTCTTTCGTTGTGGCAATTGTATTCGCTATTATCGAGAAGTTTACTCAGGTACAATTTACACCTACTTTTAAAATTCTTGTTGGGGTATCTATTACTACTGCCTCGTGGTTGTTGGTTACTTTCCTTACTGCGCCTACCGATAAAGAAACATTGCGTGCTTTTTATAAAAAAATTAAGCCGGGAGGACCGGGATGGAAGAAAGTTGTTGATGAAGCAAAAAACGAAGGAGTAGAGATATTTAAAAACGAAGATTTACAATGGGATGTTCCAACAGGTATCTTATGTATGATAGTTGGAGTTATTGCTGTTTATTCGAGCCTTTTCGGAATTGGATATATTATTTATTCGCGACTGACTTCAGCTATATTTGCAATTTCTATTGCCCTAATAGCATCTTTTATATTAACTCGCTTGTGGAAAAAATTGAAAATGAATTAGTATAATAGTAATAATAATTTGGGCAACAGCCGGGCTTTTCGCTATATCTTTTTATTGTATACAAAAGCTTGCTAAATCGTACGGTGGCTCCTAAAGTCGCCTCCGCCAATTAAACAAGCCTAAATATACCATAAAAAGTATGCCGCTGCAATCCCTGTTGCAGCGGTAATTGTATGTTTTGTAAAAAATAGTTAAGTTTGATAATGGCTATTCAGATATCTCCATTCCGCTATTGCTCCAGTCGATATGACAAAAATTTTATCTATAGCAAAAACTTGAGATATATTTAGGTACTTGTCATGTCGAGCGAAACGAAGTGAAGTCGAGACATCTATTTCTAATAACATAATCTTTATTAATAATTGAGCAAGACTTTCGGTTTTCTATAGATTGTGATATTAAATATTTCGTGCTTGAATTGTTCGAGTTAATCATATTTTTTGTTATTTTGCAAAATTAATAATTAAAGACATAAATATTATAATATGAAACCAACATTATTAGTATTAGCAGCAGGAATGGGAAGTAGATACGGAGGATTAAAACAAGTTGATAAAATTGGACCCTCGGGCGAAACAATTGTCGATTATTCTGTATACGATGCTGTACGTGCAGGTTTTAAGAAAGTAGTATTTATTATCAGAAAAGATATAGAAGATGCATTTAAGGAAGTGTATCACCAGAATTTGTCGAAACATATCGAAGTAGAATATGTATATCAAGAACTCGATAATGTACCCGAAGGAATTAATGTACCAAAAGAAAGAGAAAAGCCTTGGGGAACATGCCATGCTGTTATGATGGGGAAAGATAAAATAAACGAACCTTTTGCTGTTATTAATGCCGACGATTTTTATGGTGCCGATGCATTGCAGAAAATGCACGATTTCCTTGTTACGCTCGATAATAGTAAGCAAAGTTCTTATTGTATGGTTGCTTATCAGTTAGACAAAACATTGTCGGATAATGGTTATGTGTCGCGTGGGGTATGTAAAACCGACGAGAATTCATTCTTAATAGATGTAAAAGAACATACACATATTGAAAAGAAGAACGGTAAAATTTTATTCGAAGACGAAGATGGAAGCGAGAAGCTTCTTACCGGAAAAGAAATAGTGTCGATGAATATGTGGGGATTTAACACCTCGTTTTTCGATTATAGCGAGCAACAGTTTAAAGATTTTATTAAAGAGAACTATAACGAACTAAAAGCCGAATTTTATATTCCTACAGTTGCCAATAAACTTATTAACGATGGTACAGTGAAATTAAAAGTTTTAGAAACCGATAGTCGGTGGTGTGGAGTAACATATCAGGAAGATAAACCTGTTGTTATCGAAACTATTAAAAAATTAATCGAAGAATCGGTTTATCCCGAAAAATTGTGGAAATAGAAAATCTTGTTTTTTCTCCATTGTTTATTACTGACAAACAGACCGTGCGTTTTTTAACATATTACATGCAGGGCGATTTGTAATTTACAAAGAACAAAAGCGCAAATAAAATTGCTTCCCAACGAGACAGGGCTTCAAATTCAAGCGGGGCTTTATTGGTTTCTTGACAAAAAATATTAACTTTAACCGTATAAACGGTTTTACAGTGAATCAAGGGAAAAATCCTCGCCAAAGCTTAAGCCGAGACTGTTATGGGTAAGGCAAAAAAAAGAGTAACTGCAATAAATGAAATTTCGAGAACAACAAAATAAATAGTATTTTTATAATTTAAAATATTAAAGAATTAAGAATGAATAAATGGACTAAATTAAGTATAGAATATGCAAATCAACGCTCATATCTTGATGACTTATTTCAAGTATATCCAACTTTCCCGAAGGAATTAGAGAGATAAATAATGATATATGGAAAGATGTTGAAAATGCTTTTAAAAAGAAAAATAACATTACTTTGGTAAAGGAGTTGCTTAAACTTGATTTATTTCCAATAAAAGACAGTTATATTGCTTATCTCAAAAGAGATAAAACCTCAATAGAAAGAAATCCTAAAACAATTAATAGTATTAGTGGCAGACTATACAAAATGGGACTTAATAAAATTTTTGAACGATGTAGCGAACCAAAAGAAACCAATCGACAAATTGGACCAATGTTTAAAGATTGGTTAAATAATAAAACATTAGGTATTCAACCAGTTTCAATAGACGAATTTACATCAAATAATGAAGATGCAATTTTAGATGCGAGTGATAAAGCAATGATGGATTTTGCAAAAGAACATTTGAATTACAATCATAATAAAGGACTTGATTTTGTAGCAAGATTTAATGGGCAGTATGTAATTGGCGAAACCAAATTTTTAACTGATTTTGGTGGTCATCAGAATGCTCAATTCAATGATGCAATAAACACAATTGAAACTAAAAAAGTGAAAGCAATAAAAATTGCTATTCTTGACGGAGTGCTTTACATTAAAGGAAAGAACAAAATGCACAAATCAATAACAGAATTGTATAAAGATTACAATATTATGAGTGCATTAGTGTTGCGTGAATTCTTATATCAACTTTAAAAGGACAGCATTATGGAAAGTTTACTAATTAAAGGAGATAATATAAAAGCAATTGACTTGCTATTAAATAAAAAGAGTTTAAAAGGCAAAATTGATTTAATATATATAGACCCACCTTTTGCAACTAATGGAAACTTTACAATAACTGACGGTAGAGCAACAACTATTAGTAACTCAAAAAATGGAGAAGTTGCTTATTCTGACAAACTTGTAGGGACAGAATTTATTGAATATTTAAGAGAGCGATTGATTTTATTAAGAGAATTATTATCTAATAAAGGTTCAATTTATTTACACATAGATTATAAAATTGGTCATTATGTAAAAATAATGATGGATGAAGTATTTGGTATTGAAAATTTTAGGAATGATATTACACGAATAAAATGTAATCCTAAAAATTTTAAACGAACCGGATACGGAAATATAAAGGATTTAATTCTTTTTTATTCAAAATCTGAGAAACCTATTTGGAACGAGCCAAAAGAACCATATAGCAAAGAAGATATTATAAAATTATTTGCAAAAAAAGAAAAAAACGGAAGACGTTATACAACTGTTCCAATTCACGCACCCGGTGAAACACAGAATGGAAATTCATCTAAACCATTCAAAGGAATGTTGCCACCAAAAGGCAGACATTGGCGAACAGATGTTGAAACATTAGAAAAATGGGATAAGGAAGGATTATTAGAATGGTCATCAACCGGTAATCCGAGAAAAAAAATATACGTTGATGAACGAGAAGGTAAAAGAGTTCAAGATATTTGGGAATTTAAAGATTCTCAATATCCAACTTATCCGACAGAAAAAAATCAAGGACTTTTAGATTTAATAATTAAAACATCGTCAAATCAAGATAGTATTGTTTTAGATTGTTTCTGTGGTTCTGGAACGACCTTGAAGTCTGCACATTCCTTAAATAGAAAGTGGATTGGAATAGATAAATCTGATTTAGCGATTGAAGCAACAAAAAATAAGTTAGAAACTATTTCGGGAGATTTATTTGTTGAAAAACCTAAATATGAATATATAGAAATGAACGAAGCCCAGCCCACAACACCTAAAAATATAAAAGTTCTGTAGAGCAAGGTCTGCTACAGTTTTTATATTTGTTGTTGAGCTTAACCCGCTTGCGCCGACATGTTGTCGGTGCTAATACTTGTTGTTATTTTCATTTATGTTTATTATTTTGTTTATATTTGATTTATGTATGATAAATATAAGATAAGGATAAAGCATACTTTATAACAGTA
>CAZDCZ010000021.1:0-38129 GCA_964504155.1 uncultured Bacteroidales bacterium
AAGGTGCTAAAAATTAACATTCCCAGTTTTAAACTTTTATCGGACAATAGTGATTTACAGTAATGAAATAAATAACTCATCTGATTTGTTAGAACTAGGAGTTCTTGCTTTTATTACTATGTTGCTCTTAATCTATCGTTTAAAGAATAAACAATACACACAATAGCATTGTTGAGATTATATCTTATTCTATTTTTGATGTTAGGTCTGAATTAATTTATTATTATAAATAACATTATGTACACGATTAAAACCAAAATATCTATAAAAGATAAAGAATTAATTCAGACCCAATATATAACCGATAATTTTATTGTTACAGAAATAAACAATAAAAAATTAATATTTATATCGGGCAATACGTTGTTTTCTGTAAATACTGTAAATAAAAGCCTTAAGGTAATTGATATTTCTCAGCAAGCTGAACAAATTAATAAGGTAAAAATTATGCTTGGCGAATTAAAAACAGAAAGCATTAATGAACCAAAAGATATTGCTGGTTATAAAACCAAAGGTGTAAAGGTATATAGTATTAATAATGATGCTGTTAAATTTTCAATGAATACTGTATTTGCAAAAGTACCTGGTATTGAAAAAACAGTTTATCCCGAATTTATGAAACTTGAACAAGGCAAACAATTGGTAAATTTGGATTTAGAGCAAAATGAAATTATTGCTTCGATGAATTCAGAAATTTATATTCAGGGAAATTTGGCACAAAAACAATCAATGGAAATAATTGATATAGAAACTGATTTGGAAGACAATGAAGAGTTTTACGAATATTTAACATATTCGCATGAGTAATAAATTATACCCAACAGATATTGTTGAAAACACGGTCGAATATCATTTGGCAAAAAATTCAACAAAAAGCCAGGTTATTTATATAACAGTAATTCTGGCTTTTGTTATTGCAATTATTTCGCTCCCCTTTTTATATGTAAATGTTACTGTACAAGGTAATGGGATTGTAAGGCCTGTAACCGAAAAAACCGAGGTAAAAGCGCTTGTTTCAGGAAGAATATCAGGTATATTTATTAAGGATGGGCAAATTGTACAAAAAGGTGATACACTAATTATTATTCAAAGTGCCAAACTTACAAGCCAATATTCCCTGCTGGAAAAACAAAAACAAGAAACCGAAAATTACATTACCGATCTTAAAAAATTAGTAATTCTTAAAGCATCAACATTTAAATCTGATAAATACCAGGGAGAATATTTTAAGTTTAAAGACCAAATAGCGCAGGTTAAAAATAAACGAAAAAAAGCTAAACGAGAGCTTGATAGAAATAAAGTATTGTTGGAACAGGAATTTATAAGTAAAAAAGAGTACGACGATCTGAAATACCAGTATACCTTAATGGATAATGAATATAATGTTACTGTTACAAATCAACTGAGCATCTGGAAATCGGATTTAAGCCGGTACAGATTATCTCTTAATGATTTAAAATCGCAAATAGAACAATTACAAAAAGAACAGGAATATTATGTTGTAAAAGCCCCTGTAACAGGAACAATTGAACAGTTTGTAGGAATTTACGAAGGAACCAATATTCAGGCGGGGCAAACTATTACCGGAATAAGCCCTGAAACTGATTTAATTGCCGAAGTGTATGTTACTCCAAAAGATATAGGATACCTTAGTGAAGGGAGTAAGTTAAATATACAGGTAGATGCTTTTAATTACAACGATTGGGGTATGATAAAGGGTGAAATTACAGAAATTTCTGACGATTATGTATTAGTTGAAAACCAACCTATATTTAAAATCAGGTGTAAAATGGAAAAGCATTTTTTAAGCTTACGCAATGGTATAACCGGTGATCTGAAAAAAGGAATGACTATTCGGGTAAGGTTCATTTTAACAGAGCGTTCATTATATCAGCTTTTATTTGACAATGTAAATGATTGGTTAAATCCGGCGGAAAACAGTAGACCTTGACAATTAGAAATTCTGTACTCAAAACTTTGAACTATAATATTAAATGAAAAAATCAGTAAGAATCAAACAGCACGATATTACCGATTGTGGAGCGGCTTGTCTGGCATCTATTTTATCACATTACGGGTTAAAATTCCCGATTTCACGAATACGTCAGTATGCATCAACCGACCAAAAGGGAACAAATGTACTTGGTGTTATCGAAGCAGCCGAAAAGCTTGGATTAACAGCAAAAGGTGTAAAAGGCCCTTTCGAGAGTTTATTTAAAATTCCAAAACCAGCCATTGCACATTTAATTGTAAAGGAACGCTTGCATCATTACGTAGTTATTTATAAAACAACAAAAAAGTATATAATAGTTATGGATCCCAGTACAGGAAAAATCCATAAAAAAACACACGAAGAATTTAAAAAGGAATGGACAGGGGTGCTAATTCTTATCATGCCTGATGAAACATTCAAAAAAGGAGATGAAAAAACTTCAATTGCAAAACGGTTCTTTCAATTAATCAGCCCACATAAAACAATAATGACACAAGCACTTTTTGGTGCTGTTATTTATAGTATTTTAGGATTATCAACGTCGATTTATGTACAAAAAATTGTTGATCATGTGCTAGTAGATGGCAACATGAATTTGCTAAATCTCCTAAGTATAATAATGATTATCATATTATTCATAAGGATTTATATAGGCGTAATGAAAGGTATTTTTGCTTTAAAGACAGGGCAGAAAATGGATGCTGCTTTAATTCTTGGTTATTATAAACATTTGATGAAATTACCACAACGTTTTTTTGATACCATGCGGACAGGTGAAATCATATCCAGAGTAAATGATGCAGTAAAAATTCGTGCTTTTATTAACAATGTTTCACTCGACCTGGTTGTTAATATCATGATCGTGTTTTTCACTTTTTCGTTAATGTTTATTTATTCGTGGAAATTGGCATTAATTGTACTTGCATCCATCCCGCTATATTTAATCATTTATTTTATTTATAACAAACTGAACAAAAAGTACCTGAGAAAAAATATGGAAAATGCAGCCGAATTGGAATCACAATTGGTTGAATCCATTAATGCATCTTCTACCATAAAAAGATTTGGATTAGAAAAATTTTCTAATTTAAAAACTGAAACACGATTTATAAAACTTTTAGGTTCAACATATCATTCAGTAAAAAACTCTATTTTCTCTAGTAGTTCTACCGGCTTTATTGCCGGGGCTGTTACTATCGCTGTATTGTGGGTTGGTTCGCAGAATGTTGTAAATCAGGAAATGACTCCCGGTGAATTAATGTCGTTTTACGCCTTAATAGCTTATTTATTAAGCCCGCTTGCAAGCCTAATTGAAATGAACAAAGTTATTCAGGATGCTTTGATTGCAGCCGACCGTTTATTTCAGATTATGGATTTGGAAATGGAAGAAATAGAAAAAGAAAAAATTGTTTTATCAAAGGATATGTTGGGAGATATTTATTTCAAGAACGTTTCATTCAGATATGGATCAAGGGTAACAGTATTTGAAAATTTTGATTTAACAATTCAAAATAACAAAATGACAGCCATCGTTGGAGAAAGTGGTTCCGGAAAAACTACTTTGATTTCTTTATTACAAAATATTTATCCATTACAATCAGGAAATATTGAATTTGGAAAATATAATCTCAATTATATAAGCAACCAAAGTTTAAGAGAAATTGTGAGCGTTGTTCCACAGAAAATTGATTTGTTTGCCGGAAGCATTCTTGAAAATATCGCAATTGGGGACATGGAACCGGATATGAAGAAAATTGTGGATATTTGTCAGTCATTGGGCATCATTAAATTTATAGAAAAATTACCCGGCGGTTTTCAAACCTATGTTGGAGAAAATGGGGTTTCACTATCGGGTGGCGAGAAACAAAGAATTGCAATTGCAAGAGCAATTTATAAAAATCCTGAAATACTAATTCTTGATGAAGCAACATCATCATTAGATTCTGCATCGGAACAATATGTGCAGCAGGCAATTCAATATTTAAAGGAACAAAATAAAACAATTATAGTTATAGCACATAGGTTAAGTACTGTAATGAATGCAGATGAAATAATTGTTATAAACGAAGGTAAAGTAATCGAAACAGGATCACATCAGGAATTAATAAATAAAAGAGAACATTATTATAATTTATGGAAACAACAATTTCCAATTATAAAAGAATTAGAATTAACTAAAATATAGAATTATGCTTAAATTACTTTTTTTACAAACAAATAAATTAAAGCAACTAGATCAATTAATAAGGCTTAAATGTACAGGCAATCCGGAAACACTTGCTTACAAACTTGGTATTTCAAAAAGGCATGTTAATAATTATATAAATACACTTGAAGATTTAGGTGCAGAAATATCATATAACCGTGCAAGGGAAACATATATGTATCAATCGAAATATAAATTAAATATTGAAATATCATTAATTAATATTGATAAAGCTAATAGTAAAAATTATAATGGTGGGATGATTGAATTACCCCGAAGCATATTCTCTAAATGTGGATTTGAGTTTTTTTCACAAACATATCTATTTCCGACTTAGATGTTAGATGAATTAAACTATTTAAAATTAAAATGTGCACTAACTCTTATAAACAAAATTCTTTAATAATAATAAATATAACTTAAATTATATATTTATATAAAAAAAATTATGATAGAACATTTTTTAAAATATTGTAAACAACCTATATATAATGTTAAACAAAGAAAAATAAACTTTAAAACTTTTATTAAGCTTTATATAATGGGTATGTTGTCAGTTGTATTTATAAGTGTGCCAGTAGGGGCTTTTGCTCACATTTTTAACATAACGAATAATATAACAAATACTACAACAAAATTTATTTTACTAGGTATTTTTATAGTTCCTGTTCTGGAAGAAATTCTTTTTAGACTATTATTAAAACCATCAAAAAAGAAGGTTTATATTTATTTCTTTGTAATTGTATCTTGGATGTCAATTCTGATTTTCTTAAATAAATATTTATTAGCTGGAATTGTTACAGCTGTTTTTATACTAGGCTTAATTCTTATTCTTTTAGGGTTTAAAAAGATTATTGATTTAAATAATAACTTTAAATTTTTATTTTATTTTTCTGTTAGCCTTTTTGCATTAGTACATATAAATAATTTAGATGGAATAAATTTCTATAATTTTTTTATTACTCCTCTATTAGTAGTGCCACAATTGATTATGGGATTTGTTTTTGCTTACACAAGAATGATATATGGTTTTAGATATTCGGTTTTTCTTCATGTTTGTGTAAATATGCTAGCATTATCACCTTATATATTTATAAATATATACAATAATTTCTAAACATTAAGGCACACTTTGTTAGCTGTTTAAGTCATTATTATAAAATTAATTAAAAATAAAATCTATAATGCAATAAAAGTGCATTGAGTATTTGCACCTTGCCAACAATTAACAATACAAAATTGGCCATTTTAAGTATTGAATTAAATTTTATTTACTAATTTAAAAAACAATTAAATTATGAAAAATTTTAAAAATTACGGAGTAGTTTCTTTGGATAACAGAGAAGTAAAAAAGACTGATGGAGGCACAACTTGTCCTTCAGGATATGAATATAGTACTGATCCTGATCAGTATGGAGGTGCTTATTCTTATTCTGCTCAATGGGCTGTAGGGTGGTTGTGTGGTCTTTTCGGATTATAAAAAATAATTATAAAAAATGAAAAAATGAAAAAAAATGATTTAAGTACATATAATGTACAGGGAATGAATAAAAATGAATTAATACAAATTAATGGTGGAACTCCTTTTAGTGATGGACATGAGGCTGGTGAAACTGCAGGACAGTATGTTGGTGCTTTTCTTATGATGTGCGGTATATATGCATTTTATGTAGCTTTGGTATAAATAATTATATAAAGCCATTCTTTTAAAAGAGAATGGTTTTATTTCACATTATTATGAATTTATAAATTTTTTGTAATTATTTAGTATCCATGCTAATAAAAAACAATATTTTTTACTTCTTTAAAAACTAATCTGTATGCAAAAAATAATTAATATTTTTATTTTGGTACTTGGAATTCTGTTCTTTATATTTGGCATTGTATTAAAATCCTTCGATTATATAGTATATCCTGATTTTTTTCGTTTAGTAGCATTATCTTATACTTTTATTATCTATAGCATTTTAAGTATACGAAAAAAATTAAACGGAAAGATATTTTTAGAGTCTTTTAGAATTACAATAATGTTATTTGTATTATACTCGATACTTTTACTTTTAACTAACTTAAAAATATTTAGTAATAGATCTTATAATTTCAATTTTGGAGATGCTATGTCAAGGACTGAATATTTTTTAATGATTTTTATAGCAATCGTTGCAATAAAAACAAAGCGTAAAAAACAGAGAGTCTCGTAAAAATTTGAATCCTTTCCGGCTAGTCCCGACAACATGTCGGGTAGATTATTTCGTTTAATAACGAAATTTATTTTCCGGATATTCGAAAACAATACAAAAATAAGTATTTATAGCTTATTGCCCTAGGCTGGCGCGGATATGCTATCCGTGCCTTTTTATTTTTTTGTTGTTTTTATTCTTTTCTAACCTTTCCTATTTTGCTTGTCGTCCGGACTACAAGTCCGCGCGAGCTGGAATATTCTTCAATGATAGAGGGAAATGTTATTGATTTAGATACCTATTATAAATACTTTGCATCGGGCATGAATACAAATACTAATTCGTTTAAAGAAATATCATCTTTAGAAGAAGCATATAATAATGCTCAAGAATTTGTAATAAATCTATATTAATTGCTGCCGTATTGTCAGAAGTTAATTTATTTCTTCTATTGTAAATTGTTTTTATTTTTAGTAGTTTCATAAAATTATTTTTAAGGTGGTACAAGAATGGGACATAAAGGTACAAGAATGGTACAAAAAAACAAGTAAAAACAAATAAAGCTGCAATAATTCCAAATACAAAAAAACCTTTGAAAATACTATTTTCAAAGGTTTTGAATAAAATAAGTTAAAAATGTTGTTTTTAAATAGTCGGGGTGAGAAGATTCGAACTTCCGACCCCGCGCCCCCCAGACGCGTACTCTAACCAAGCTGAGCTACACCCCGAATATGTTATGCAAAAATAATTATCTATTAATAATATGCAAAATTTTACAAAAGATAAATTTGGTATATTTGTTGAAAGTGAAAAATGTACATATAACAATGTAAATAATTAGATATTTAAATTATAAAAAAATGGCATTATTTAAAAGCATGGAAGATGTGAATGAAAATATCAATCATTCAAGCAAAACTTCAGAAGTTGAAAAGGTAAAATGTTTAATAATTGGCTCGGGACCGGCAGGATACACAGCTGCTATTTATGCTGCTCGTGCAAATCTTAGTCCTGTTATGTACGAAGGCTTAGAGCCAGGTGGACAACTTACTACTACTACAGATATTGATAATTTCCCGGGTTATCCGGAAGGAATAAGTGGTGTTGAAATGATGGAAGATTTAAAAAAACAGGCTCAACGATTTGGTACTGATGTAAGATTTGGTATGGTAAGCTCAGTTGATTTTTCAGTAAAACCTCACAAAGTAGTTGTTGATGGAGAAAAAAATATAGAGACAGAAATTGTTATAATTGCTACAGGAGCAACAGCAAAATATTTAGGCTTAGAATCGGAGAATAAATTTAAAGGTCAAGGAGTTTCTGCTTGTGCTACATGCGATGGTTTCTTTTATAAAGGAAAAGATGTTATTGTTGTTGGAGGGGGCGATACTGCTGCCGAAGAAGCTACATATCTTGCCGGAATTTGTAATAAGGTATATCTTGTTGTAAGAAAAAATTATATGCGTGCTTCAAAAGCAATGATCGAACGTGTTGAAAATACAAAGAATATCGAAATATTATACGAGCATAACACAAAAGAAATTGTTGGTGATATGAGCGGAGTGACAGGCGCAATTTTAATAAACGGAAAAGACGAAGAAGTAAAAATTGATATTCATGGATTTTTCTTAGCTATTGGTCATCATCCAAATTCTGATGTGTTTAGTAAATATATAGATACCGACGATGTTGGTTATATTAAAACAATACCGGGGACATCAAAAACTAATGTGGAAGGGGTGTTTGTTTGTGGAGATGTAATGGACCCTGATTATCGTCAAGCAATTACTGCAGCAGGCTCAGGATGTAAAGCCGCGATGGATGCAGAAAGGTATTATTCTTCAATTTAATTTGTTCGAAAACTAAATAATAAAAAAGGTGTCATATTGACACCTTTTTTATTATATGTAATGTAAAATAATTAGTTGACACTAGCAATTTTATCTGTTTCGTATTCGCCGGCATCTAGTTTCTTTTTAACTTCTTTAAATGCCTTAATAGTGTATTCTACATCTTCAAGCGAGTGTGTAGCTGTTGGTATTAATCTTATTAATAATTGTCCTTTTGGAATTACAGGATAAACAACAATAGAACAGAAAATATTATAATTTTCTCTTAAATCCATTGTGATATTTGTTCCTTCATAAACTTTACCTGAGAAATAAACAGGAGTTACAGGAGATTCAGTTACTCCGATATTTAATCCGGCTTCTTTAAGACCTTTTTGCAAAGCTCTAGTAATTATCCAAAGTTTATCTTTAAGCTGAGTTTCTTTTTTTAGTAATTCTAATCGTTTTATTGCACCAACTACCATAGGCATAGGTAATGCTTTAGCAAAAGTTTGCGAACGCATATTGTATCTAAGATAATTTACAATTTCTTCGTTAGAAGCAACAAAAGCACCTATTCCTGCCATTGCTTTTGCAAAAGTTGCAAAATATACATCAATTTTATCTTGTACTCCGAAATGTTCACCGGTACCGGCTCCTGTTTTTCCCATAGTACCAAAACCATGAGCATCGTCAACCAATAATCTGAAACTGAACTCGTCTTTTAAATCAGTAATATCTTTTAAGGCTCCTAGGTCGCCTGCCATTCCAAAAACACCTTCTGTGATAACTAAAATTCCACCATCATTTTTTTCGGCAAGTTTAGTTGCTCGTTTTAATTGTATTTTTAAATTCTCAATATCGTTATGTGGAAAAACATAGCGTTTACCCATATGTAATCTTAAACCATCGAGAATACAAGCATGAGCTTCTGAATCGTAAACAACAACATCGTTTCTATTTACTAAAGCATCGATAATAGAAACCATTCCTTGGTAACCATAGTTTAGAAGAAAAGCATCAGGTTTTCCGACAAATTCAGCAAGTTCTCTTTCAAGTTCTTCGTGTTTACTAGTTTGTCCCGACATCATTCTTGCACCCATAGGATAAGCTAAGCCCCATTCTTTAGCAGCTTCAGCATCAGCTTTTCTTACTTCAGGATGATTTGCTAAACCAATATAATTGTTTAAACTCCAAGTTAAAACTTCTTTCCCTCTAAATTTCATTTTAGGACCAATTTCACCTTCTAGTTTTGGAAAAGCAAAATAACCATGAGCTTCATCCATATATTGACCAATATTCCCTTTATTTGTTTTTATTTTATCAAATATATCCACGTTAATATTGTTTTAGTTAAAAAATAAATTATCGCAAATTTAACTTTTTTTAAAAATATTACAAACTGTTAAAAATAAATTAAATATTTTATTCGTTAATTGAAATTATATTTCCCCATTTTAAAGTAAAATTGTACATTTGCAAAATGATTAAAAATATGAGACGAACAATTCTAATTTTTGCCCTAATAATTTTAGGAGTAACATCGTGTAAATATGAGAAGTTGCTTAAGAGCACAGATTATAAAAATAAATATGATAAAGCTGTAGAATATTATAACGAAGGCGATTATATGCATGCTTCTGGCTTATTCGATCAATTAAGACCTATACTTAGAGCAACAAAATATGCCGATACTTTATTTTATTATAATGCTTATTGCAGTTACAATACTAAAGATTATATTTTAGCTGCTCATTATTTTGAAGAGTTTTATAAAACATTTGGAAATAGTCCATTTGCCGAAGAAGCAGAATTTATGTCTGCCTATTGTACATATAAAATGTCCCCACGAGTAGGTTTAGAACAATCGGCTACATATGGTGCTATAAATAAGTTGGGATTATTTATTACTCGTCATCCCGATAGTGAAAAAGCCTTTGAATGTAATAATTTGATTATTGAGCTTAAAAATAAATTATCGGAAAAATCATTCGAGAATGCTAAGTTGTATTATAATATGGGGAAATATAAATCTGCCATAATTGCTTTAAATAATAGTCTTGAAGACTTTCCTGACACAAAATTTCGAGAAGAAATTATGTTTTTAGTTCTAAAGTCAAACTATTTATTAGCATCGAATAGTGTTATTAGTAAAAAAATTGAAAGATTTCAAGCAACAGTAGATGAATATTATTCATTTACTAATGAATTTCCTGAAAGTAAATATAAAAAACAAGCAAAACATATATATAAAGAATCGAATAAAGTTTTAGAAAATTAATTTTTCACAAAGAATATAATATGGATTATAAAAAGACTCAAGCATCTCAAACAACAATTACGCGAGATTTATCTGATTTTGATAAAGAAACAGGCAATGTTTACGAATCATTAGTTATTATTGCTAAGAGAGGAAATCAGATTGAGAAGGAACTGAAACAAGAATTAAATCAAAAGCTTGACGAATTTGCATCGTATAGTGATAATTTAGAAGAAGTTTTTGAGAACAGAGAGCAAATAGAGATTTCTAAATTTTATGAAAGACTTCCTAAGCCAATATTAATTGCAATAAAGGAATTTAGAGATGATGAAATTTATTATAGAAATCCTATAAATGAAATTAATGAGTAAATTTAGCCTATGAAGCTAAAAGGGAAAAACATATTATTAGGTATTACCGGAAGTATAGCGGCTTATAAGGCTGCTATTCTTGTTAGGTTACTTGTTAAAGAAGGTGCAGATGTTAAAGTAGTAATGACAAAACTTGCTAAGGAATTTATTACTCCTTTAACAATGGCTACCCTGTCGAAAAATCCTATTCTTGTTGAGTTTTTCGATCCAGAGAATGGACAATGGAATAGCCATGTTGATTTAGGACAATGGGCTGATCTTTATTTAATTGCTCCTGTTACAGCAAATTCAATAGGAAAGATGGCTCATGGAATAGCCGACAATTTACTGATTACTAGTTATATGTCTGCGAAATGTCAGGTAATGCTTGCTCCGGCCATGGATTTAGATATGTTTCGGCATCCTGCAAATATCAAGAATCTAGAGATATTAAAATCCTATGGTAATATTGTTGTTGAGCCATCTGCGGGAGAATTAGCAAGTGGACTTATTGGTAAAGGAAGGATGGAAGAGCCTGAGATTATTGTAAATAATGTTATAGACTTCTTTTCAAAAAAAAAAAAAATAGGTAATAAGAAAATTATTATTACCGCAGGTCCAACCTACGAATCTATAGACCCTGTTCGCTTTATAGGGAATTATTCAACCGGGAAGATGGGCTTTGCTATTGCCGAAGAAATTGCAGAAAATGGTGCCGAAGTAATTTTAATTGCTGGACCAAATAAACTTTCAGTTTCAAATAGTAAAATTATCAAAATCGATGTTACTTCAGCAAAACAGATGTTTGAAGAAAGCATCAAATATTTCGATGATGCAGATGCTGCTATTTTAACTGCTGCTGTAAGCGATTTTAAACCGAAACATCAATATCAAGAAAAAGTTAAAAGGGGGAAAGATAATTTAAGTATAGAACTTGAACCTACAAAAGATATTGCTGCAACATTAGGTAAGAAAAAATCAGAAAATCAGATTCTTATTGGTTTCGCTTTGGAAACTCAAAACGAAGTACAGAATGCATTAAAGAAAATAAACAATAAAAATCTAGATTTTATCGTTCTAAATTCATTAAAAGATGAGGGAGCAGGTTTTGGATTCGATACAAATAAAATAACAATAATTAATAGTAACGGTAAGCTTAAAAAATTCGATTTGAAATCGAAAAAAGAAGTAGCTAAAGATATTGTTGAAGAATTAATCTGTATTTTAAAAAAATAACAGCAAATATTTATTTATGCTTAAAAGATTTATATTAATAGTATTATTAATTGCTTATAGTGTTGTTTCTGTTTATTCGCAGGAATTAAGATGTAATATTCAAGTTGTTTCATCGCAAATTCAGGGAACTAACAAACAAGTTTTTCAAACATTGCAAAGCGAGCTTTTTGAGTTTATGAATAATCGCATTTGGACAAATAATTCATTCACTAACGAAGAAAGGATAGAGTGTACAATATTAATTAATTTACAAGAACATTCGGGTGACGAATTCAAGGGAAGTATTCAAATTCAATCGCGAAGACCTGTTTATAATTCTTCTTATAATTCTCCTTTATTTAATTATAAAGACAACGATTTTAAATTCCGATATGTAGAGTTCGAACCATTAGAATTTACTTTAAATGAACATAAATCAAACCTAACATCAGTTTTAGCTTATTATGCCTTTATTGTAATTGGTTTAGATTATGACTCGTTTTCGTTATATGGGGGAGAAGAATTTTATAGTAGTGCACAACAGATTGTTAATAATGCGCAAAATACTCCTGAAAAAGGATGGAAAGCATACGAAAGTCGCAAAAATAGATATTGGTTAATAGAAAATATTCGTAGTGAGAAGTACAAAAAAATACGAGAATTTAGTTATAAATATCATCGTTTAGGATTAGATATAATGAATAGTGATGTTGCAAAAGGGAGAGAAGAAATTGCTGAAGATTTAAAAATTTTACAAAAATTGTTTAGACAAAAACCTGATCCTTTTATGTTTTATTTCAATTTATTTATCGGAACAAAATCCGATGAGTTTGTTCATGTCTTTTCTGAATCGTATCAATCCGAAGCCGATAGGGTATATAACATTTTAACAGAAATAGATCCTGTAAGAGCCAATAAGTACACTAAAATTAAGAAGCAATAATTTTCTTTCAATAATTTTCGATATTTGCTTAATCTAGCAAATATTAATAATAATGTAATATTCATATTTTTTTCTTTAGATTTGTATAGTTATTATAATAAAAAAACAATGCTACAATCTCTTACAATTCGAAATTATGCACTTATAGATTCCCTTGATATTGATTTTTTCGATGGTTTGTCGGTAATTACCGGAGAAACAGGAGCAGGGAAATCAGTATTATTAGGCGCTCTTGGATTAATATTGGGACATAGAGCAGATACAAGTGTGCTAAAAGATAAGGAGAAGAAGTGTTTTGTTGAAGCAAGGTTTAAAATTAGCAAATTATCATTGAAATATTTTTTCGACGAGAATGATTTAGATTACGAAGATATTACAACAATTAGAAGAGAAATGAATAGCAATGGTAAATCTCGCGCTTTTATTAACGATACTCCGGTTAATATTAGAGAATTGAAGATTATTGGAGCAAAATTAGTTGACATTCATTCTCAACATCAGAATTTATTGCTCGAAGATGACACTTTCCAATTAAATGTACTTGATACGTTTGCCAGAAATGATGAAATTTTTGAAAATTATTATATAATTTATAAAAAGTATAAGATTCTTAAGAAACAATATCAAAATCTATATGAGAATGCGCAAAAATCACAAAGCGATTTAGATTATTTAAAATTTCAGTTTGAACAATTAGAGAATGCTAATTTAAAAAATGGAGAACAAAAAGCTTTAGAATACGAATTAGAAGAGCTAAACCATACCGAAGAGATAAAACAAAATCTTGCTAATGCCCATAAGATATTAACCGATGAACAAATATCTGTAGTTGATAATCTGAAATTGGTTAAAGATTCTGTACAATCGATTGTTAAATTTTTTCCAAAAACAGAAGATATTTTCACTCGATTAGAAAGCACTTATATTGAAATACAGGATATTACAAACGAAATTGATGTGCTTGCAGAAAATGTCGAACATGACCCCAATAGAATTGAATTTATTCGCGAACGATTAGATACAATTTATTCCTTGCAACAAAAACATAATGTAAATTCTGTTGAAAATTTACTGCTGATAAAAGAAAAATTAGAATTGGAAATATCAAAAATCGATTCTTATGATTTCGAATTAAATAAATTAGAGAAAGAGTTAAAATCTGTTGAAAATAGTCTTGAGCAGATATCAAATATGCTTACAGAAAGTCGGTTAAATGTGTTTGATGATATAGAAAATAAAATTATCGAAAGTCTGATTACATTAGGAATAAAAAATGCAGCATTCAAAATATCGCATAAATTATCAAACAATTATACAGTAAATGGGAAAGATATTATTGAATTTAATTTTTCTGCAAATAAAAATACCGACTTGCAATTACTTTCAAAAGTTGCATCAGGGGGAGAATTGTCGCGTTTAATGCTTAGTCTTAAGTCTATTATAGCAGAAAAAGACGATTTTCCAACAATTATTCTCGACGAGATTGATACAGGAACATCAGGAGAAATTGCCGACAAAATGGGAAGCATTATGAAACGAATGTCGATGAAAATGCAAGTAATTGCTATTACTCATCTGGCACAAATAGCAAGTAAAGGTAATAAGCATTATTTAGTTTATAAAGAAGATAATGAAACTTCAACTTACACCGATATAAAATTACTTAATAATAAAGAGCGAGTTCTCGAATTAGCCAAAATGCTTAGTGGCGAAAATCTATCGGATGCTGCAATTCAAAATGCAAAAGTACTTTTGGAACAATAATCACAGAAATTACAGTATTAAATGCTGTACATATTTTTGTAAAAAAATCATATAAAAAATAATCTTATGTCGTATAATCTATTAAAAGGTAAAAAAGGAATAATTTTTGGAGCTTTAAATGAATCGTCAATAGCTTGGAAGATTGCTGAACGTGTTTACGAAGAAGGTGGAGAATTTGTATTAACTAATGCTCCTGTATCTATTCGTATGGGCGATATAAATAAGTTAGCAGAAAAATGTAATACCGAAGTAATAGCTGCTGATGCTACAAATGTAAAAGATATAGAGAATCTGTTCGAAAAAACAATGAATAAATTCGATGGAAAAATCGATTTTATTTTACATTCTATAGGGATGTCTCCCAATGTTAGAAAAGGTCGTACTTACGATGATTTGAATTACGAATATCTTTTTAAAACATTAGATATATCAGCTATTTCGTTTCATAAAATTCTTCAAGTTGCACGTAAGCTTGATGCTATAAACGAGTGGGGTTCTGTTGTTGCCTTGTCGTATGTTGCTGCTCAGCGTAGTTTATATGGATATAACGATATGGCCGATGCAAAAGCACTTTTAGAGTCTATTGCTCGAAGTTTTGGCTATATTTATGGTCGCGAAAAGAAAATTCGTATCAATACAGTTTCTCAATCACCAACATATACAACTGCAGGTAGTGGTATTATGGGCTTCGATGGATTGGTTGATTTCTCAGAAAGAATGTCTCCATTAGGCAATGCTGATGCAGATGATTGTGCAGATTATTGTGTTGCATTATTTTCAGATTTAACACGAAAAGTTACTATGCAAAATCTATTTCACGATGGTGGATTCTCTAATATGGGAATGAGTCGACGAGCAATGACAATGTATAATAAAAGTTTGAAGGATTGTCAAGAGAATTCGAAAGAGTAGAGTTTTTAAAAATTGAACTTGAGAAATATAAATATAAAATGTCATCAAGATATTTCTTGATGACATTTTATATTTTAATATACTATAAAACGAAATTATTTCAAGCTCCATTTAGTCCAATTATTGTCAATCGACGGACTAATATTTATTTGAGGAGTTTGTTCCTTATTATTTATTAACAACGACTCAACAGTAATTTTTTCTTTTAGATATTCCGATAATTTTTTAAAAGATATATCTCCTGCTGTTTCTTGAAGTTTTTTTAGTAAGAAATACGTAAATAAGCCATGCTTTTCATTTTTATAAGGTAATGCCGATTGTGCTTCGCTACTAGCTGAGAAAACTATTAAATTACCTGATAATTGATTTGTTTTAGGTTTTATTTTTACTCCTCTAGCTGCAAGTAATCCTTGATTTCTAGCTCCTCCCGAAAAACAAGCATCAATAAATACTGTAACATTTTTATTGGGATATTCTGTAAGTTTCTCGTAAACAGATTTTAATTTAATTCCGGAAATAACATTAGTGCCGCTAATATCTACAGGCATTATATATGGTTCTTTTGTAATTTCGTCAGGTAATCCATGTCCTGCATAAAAGAAAAATATCTCGGCCTTCCCATTAGTATTTTTGCTTAATAAGTTAATTCTCGATAATGCTTGGTGCATTTGTCCCGATGTTGCATCTAAAAGAAATGTAATATTTCTATCAGGAATACCTAAAGTATTAATGGCGTATTCTTTAAATGCACTTGCATCGTTTCTCGCAAAATCAACATTAATTTCATTGCTTAAATCAAGTTGAAAAGTGCTATAATCTTCGTTGCCTATTATTAAAGCAAAACGAAATGGGTGTTTATTTTTATTATTAGGAATGTTTATATCAACGTTTGATGCTCTTGCAAATTTATATCTCGAATTATTATCATTATTTTCAAGATATATCTTTTCTACAACATCCATTTTGTTAAGCGAACCATTAATTTCCTTTGAGTATCTTAAATGAGCACCTGTTCCCCAATCAACAAGAAAAGGATATATATATAAACAACTTAAAATAGACCATGGGTTAAACGATGATTTATCGCTATATTTATATGGGAAATATCCATCTTTTTTTAATACATATGTTTGATGATTTCGTTTTGTGTATTCATTAGGTTTTACTCTTCTGTCTACGTTTATGGTGCATGGAGTCGTCTTGTTAGTATTATATCCGTTTACAATTACCTCAGCTCCGGGAGGTGTTGATGTAATATCTATTTTTTGAGTTGTTCCATTAAATATCGTTGCGCACGAATTTAAAATAAACCCCACAATAATTATAAAACTAATGTTTTTGGGTAAAATTTTCATAAGTTTATTATAAATTATAATTAAAATAAAAAGTTCATTCCAATATACAAGCCATTGTCTCCATCGCGTTTATCTTTGGCAATACCATAATCTACTGCTACAATAAAATTTTCGTTAAGTGCAAAATGGACTCCGGCTCCGTAACTAATATGTAATTTATCTTTTGATGTGTCAAAATAATTATCATATTCACTTGTAAGTACTACAGTTTTGTCTATATCAATTTCATCAACGATTTTTCCTGCATCCATAAAGGAACTTAAAGCAATATATAAATTTTGATTCATTATCACGGTTTTTACAAATTTCCATCTAAATTCGAAATTACTAAATACAATACCATTGCCAACTATTCTGTCTCTAACAATTCCCCTAAGCGATTTGCTTCCTCCAAGACCTTCTGTTAACGAAGAGCGCGAGAAAGAACTTACTAAATATGGTTGCATATAAAATGGAGTTTTCCCGGCAATTGTTCCTTGATATCCTAATCTGTATGCAAAAGATAGTTTCTTTTTTATAATAGTAAAGTATTGCCTATGAGTAAAAGAAAGTTTAGTATAAGAGTTTTCTTTATTCCCAAGAAAAGATGGAGCTGTTGTAATAATAGCTTCCGACCATATTCCTTTCATAGGGTTGGCTTCATTATCGCGTGTGTCGAATATTGTCCCAAGTTTTATGTAATTTACTATGCCTCCATTAGCTTCTTCTTTAGAGATAAAACCTAAGTCTATATAGTTATCGTATAGGGTAATTGTGTCGATTAAATAATCATCATCATTTTCGTTCTTCCCTTTATTAAGATTATCAAAATCTACTGATCGAATTTTGTGATTATAATGAGCAAATCCTGTAAGCCATTTAAACTTATTATTAATCTTTCCGGAAAAATCGCTTGTAAATTTAAAAATATCCCTATCTAATCTATAATACATTCTCGAAATATACTCGTCGCTATTATCATCAGAGAAATCCTTAATAAATGCTGATTGGTATCCGTTAAATCCATAAAAGTCTAATGCTTTTTCTGTAAGATAACTCAAATCTGCGGTTATTCTAATAGGTTTATTAGGAAACAGATGTTCTGAATCGTAGAAAATACGATTTATTCCATTTCCTTTTGTTGTTCTTGATAACTCGAGATACAAAGATTGAAGATATTTAGGATAGATTTTGCCATCTCCATAATTATAAAAATTAACTAAAGCACCATATTTAAAACCAAAATCAGAATCGTAAGCTATTGCAGGAACAGCTCCGAAAGTCCATCCGGATTTTACCTTAGCTTTTTTTGCCGATTTATCATTTACTTGGGCAAAAGAAATATTGGCAATTAAACAGAAGGATAAAAATGGAATAACTAATTTTTCCATATAAAATATAATTTGTTAGCAATTTATTAAAAAAATATTAATATAGAATTTATCTTTACTATACATTTAATATTTATCGTTAATAATTAACAATTAATAATTGCTTAAAATCCTGTTAAATCTATTAATACAGTTGGAATTAGTAATAATAAGCCCACTAAAATTAGTGTTATCATAATAGGAGTTATCCATTTTACCCATTTCTCGTAAGGGATTTTTGCTACTCCTAAAACTCCAATTAATACTCCGGATGTAGGTGTTATCATATTTGTAAAACCATCGCCAAATTGAAAAGCCATTACTGTTGCTTGACGAGAAATACCTATTAAATCGGAAAATGGAGCCATAATAGGCATTGTTAATGCAGCCTTAGCACTTCCCGATGGTATAATTATATTAATTCCTGTTTGAATTGCATACATAATACTTATTGATGCAATTTTTCCTACATTTTGCATCGATTGACTTACATAATATAATAGAGTGTCAATAATTTTTCCATCTTGCAGTATTATAATAATGCCTCCTGCAAGTCCGACAACCAAAGCTGCCGAAGAAATATCTTTAACCCCCTCTATAAATAGTTGTGTAATTTTATTTGCCGATTTATTGTTTGCAATACCTGCCGAGAGCCCCATAACGAAAAATAAGGTAGCAATTTCCATTACGTACCAATGATAACCCATTACACCAATAATTAAATATAATATTGTAAATAGAAGTAAGTTTAAAATAAAGAAATGTACAGATTTTCGTAAAGAAAAAATACTAAATACTATAAAAATACCTGTTAATATAGGCACTATAGGTATTGTTTTAGAAATATTACCTATGCTAAGAGTAGTTTTTGAATATATAAAAGAAGCCAATATCATACCTGCACTTAAAATAATAAATGTTATCCATGCCGATTTTGGAGTGTGAAATTTTATTTCATCAATACTAATTTCTTGTTTTTTTCGCCAATTAATATTGTCATCTTCAAATACAAGTGATAGTTTAGGATATTTTTTAATTCTATTGGCATACCATAGTATATAACTAATACCAATAACATTAATTATTAACCATGCAAATAGGCGATATTCTATTCCTGTAAACAAGGGGATACCCGATAATCCTTGAGCAATTCCAATGGTAAACGGATTTAATAATGCGCCTGCAAATCCTAAGCCTGCAGCAACAAAACATAAACTAACTCCAACAATAGAATCGTAACCCATAGAAATAGCTAATGGAACAAAAATTATTATAAAAGCAATAGTCTCTTCACTCATGCCGAATACTGCGCCGAAAATCGAAAACATTAGCATAATTAATGTTATTATAACATTATTAATTCCTAATAATTTAAAAAATTTCCAATGTTCAATTTTTTTCGTTTTTTTTAGAAAAGTATTGATTCCTACATCTATCGATTTGCTTTCGTTCATTATCCAAAAAGCACCACCAATCATTAATATAAATACAATAATATTTGCTTTATCGACAAAACCTTTGAAAAATGTAGCAAATACCTCCCATGTTTGAGCTTGATTATCTACATAATGAAATGAATTGTTTACAATAATTTCTCTTGTAGTTCCATCATCTAAAGTTATTTCTGTTCTGTCGAATTCTCCTCCTGGAATAAACCATGTTAATATAGCCGCGAAAATAATAATAAAAAATACTATTACATAAGTATGTGGGATTTGCTTTTTTCGTTTCATCTAGGTAAAATTTGGCTTTAGAATTTATTTTTGTTTTATTTAATTACTATACAATAATATTTTATTTGCTAATAAATATCTCGTCTTCATTATGTAATCATTAAAGTTCAAAAAAATAGTGGCAAATTTTTCAAAAAAGTTATTTGCTTGTTAAAAAAATATAATTTCTTTTTGATAATCAAACTTATATGTTTATTAATTTTTTTCATTTGAAATGCAAAAATAGAACATTATAAGTAACTTCGGAAAATTTTTTAAATAATATATTCAAATTTTGTATTTTCGTAAATTAATAATTTAAAAGAATAGTAATGATGATTTTAATAAAGAATATTAAGTCGCTGGTTAATGTCGATGATAGTTCCAAAAAATGGAGTGCAGGAGACGATATGAGAAAATTGTCATGTATCGATGATGCTTACTTAGTGCTTGAAAATGAAAAGATTGCTGCATATGGGAAGATGAGCGAATTAAAGAATGATGATAATTTTGACGGGGAAATTATTAATGCAAAGAATAAAATGGTTTTTCCTTCTTTTTGCGATTCGCATACTCATATTGTATATGCCGGAAGTAGAGAAATAGAATATGGCGATAAAATAAAAGGTCTTTCGTATGAAGAAATAGCTAAACGTGGTGGAGGTATTTTAAATTCTGTAAAATTACTACACGATACATCAGAAGATTCTTTGTATAAACAAGCAAAACAACGTATCGATGAAGTTATTAGCCTTGGCACAGGTGCTATTGAGATTAAAAGTGGTTATGGTTTAAGTCTCGACGATGAAATAAAAATGTTGCGTGTTATTAAACGATTGAAAGAAACATCAGCTATTACTATCAAATCAACATTTCTCGGTGCACATGCTGTACCTGCAGAATATAAGTCAAATCAAGACGAATATGTTAATATTGTAATTAATGAAATGATTCCTGTTGTTGCTGCCGAAGAATTAGCCGATTATATTGATGTTTTTTGCGATAAAGGATTTTTCACTGTTGAGCAAACAGATAGAATTTTAATGGCGGGGATGAAATATGGACTTAGACCAAAGATTCATGCTAATGAACTCGATTATTCGGGTGGAATACAAGTAGGAGTTAAGTATAATGCTCTTTCTGTCGATCACCTTGAGTTTACCGGAGATGATGAAATAAAATCGTTATTGAATTCCGATACTATGCCTACAATATTGCCTGGTGCTGCCTTCTTCTTAGGAATGGTCGACCCTCCTGTTAGAAAAATGATAAATGCAGGATTGCCTGTTGCTTTAGCTTCTGATTTTAATCCGGGGTCATCGCCTTCAGGAAATATGAAATTTATTATGTCGCTTGGAACAATTAAATTACGTATGTCGCCCGAAGAAGTAATAAATGCAACAACTATTAATGGAGCTTATGCTATGGGGCTTAGCGATGAATTAGGAACAATTACTGTTGGAAAAAAAGCTAATATATTTATTACAAAAGAAATTTCTAATTACGAGTATTTGCCATATGCTTACGGAAGTAATTTAATAGATACAGTTATTCTTAATGGGAAAATTCAAAATATTTAAAAAAGAGTAAATCTGAAATAAAATATACATTATATATATACTTTATAAAAAATATTAAAATAGTAATAATTCAAATATAAAAAATGAAACAATTAATAGAATGTGTTCCTAACTTTAGCGAAGGGAACGATATGAATATAATTAAACAGATTACCGATCAAATAGAATCTGTTGATGGAGTGAATTTGTTGGATGTTGATCCCGGTAAAGCAACTAATAGAACAGTAGTTACTATGGTTGGTACTCCCGACGAAGTTTGTGAAGCTGCATTTTTGGCAATAAAAAAGGCTTCGGAACTAATTGATATGAGCAAACATAAAGGAGCTCATCCTCGATTTGGTGCTACCGATGTATGCCCTTTTGTTCCTGTTTCGAATATTACCATGGAAGAAACAGTTAAATATGCCCATAAACTAGCTAAAAGAATTGGGGACGAATTAAATATCCCAATATATTGTTACGAGGATGCAGCCTATAGCAAAGAGAGAAAAAATCTTGCTACTTGTCGTGCAGGTGAGTACGAAGGTTTGAAAGAAAAACTTGCTAAACCTGAATGGAAACCTGATTTCGGACCTGCCGAATTTAATGCAAAATCGGGAGTAACAGCTGTTGGAGCCCGCGATTTTCTTGTAGCTTATAATATTAATTTGAATACTACATCTACTCGGAGAGCAAATGCTATTGCTTATGATGTTCGCGAGAAAGGAAGAGTAAAACGCGAAGGTGGAAAACCATCAGGAAAACCAGTTTTAGACGAGAATGGCAAAAAAATGTGGGTTCCGGGAACATTAAAAAGCGTGAAAGGTATTGGTTGGTTTATCGATGAGTTTGGTATTGCTCAAATATCAATGAACCTTACAAATATTAATATAACTTCTATTCATGTTGCTTTCGACGAAGTATGTAAAAAAGCACAAGAAAGAGGTATTAGAGTTACAGGTTCCGAATTAGTTGGTCTTGTTCCGCTAAATGCGATGATTGATGCCGGGAAATATTTCTTACGTAAACAAGAACGTTCTGTAGGAATACCGGAGAAAGAGATACTTAAAATTGCTGTGAAATCATTGGGTCTCGACGATTTATATACATTTAAACCCGAAGAAAAAATTATTGAATATGTATTAGCAGCCAATCAAAATAAAGGAAAAACCAAATTGGTTGATATGTCTTTAAGTGAGTTTTCTGACGAAACAGCATCAGAATCTCCTGCTCCGGGTGGAGGATCTGTTTCTGCATATATGGGGTCTATGGGTATTGCTCTTGGAACAATGGTTGCAAATCTTTCTTCGCATAAACGTGGCTGGGACGATAGATGGGAAGAGTTCTCCGATTGGGCAGAAAAAGGAATGAAGTATCAAGCAGAATTAACCCGTTTAGTTGACGAAGATACAGAAGCTTTTAATAAAATAATGGATGCTTTCTCTCTTCCGAAAAAAACTGATGACGATAAAGCAATAAGGAAAAAAGCTATTGACGATGCTACAAAAAATGCTATAATGATTCCTTTTAAAGTAATGGAGATATCGTTTAAAGCTTTAGATGTAATAAAAGCTATGGCCGAAATAGGAAATCCTAATTCAGTATCCGATGCAGGAGTTGGAGCATTGGCTATACGTTCTTGTGTAAAAGGAGCATTCTTAAATGTGAAAATTAATGCTGCTGGTTTAGACGATAAAAAATTTGCAGATAATATTATCTCAAAAGGAAAAGAAATAGAAAAACAAACCGAAGAGTTAGAAAAACAAATATTAAATATTGTAGAAGAGAAATTGTAAATATATAATATCTAAAAAACACAAAAAATACTGCTTTGTTAAACTAAAGCAGTATTTTTTATGTCATTAAGCAGGATAATCGTTGCTAATAATATGTTTTGTTAATATCTTTTAAGCATGTCTTAGATGCCGTATATATTAAGCAATAGTGTTAAAAAATGTTAAACAGTAATTGCTTGTCTATGTTTTTTTGGGGTTTAAGAGTTTTTTATTATGAAAATTCTTTATATCTTGGCAAATGAAATGTTGTTGATAGTAATAAATTTTAAATTAATTCTTTTAAATAGGCTAGTTTTAGCTATGTTTTTTTTTTGAATAGTTTTTTTTTATTACATTAGCGGCATGAAAGATAAATTAACTTTAAAAGTTTAATTATTTAACCTAAAATTTTTATCTATGAAAAAACTTACGATTTTACTTGCATTTTTCGTGTTTGTAGGCTTTCAGTCTGTACAAGCACAAATGCAAATTTCGGGTACGGTAACCGGCGCAGACGACGGTTTATCTATTCCTGGAGTATCTATTGTGGTAAAAGGAATGACTACAGTTGGTACTACTACTGATATTGATGGTAAATATTCTTTAAGTGTTCCTGGTGATGCTACAACTTTAGTTTTTAGTTTCATTGGAATGAAGGATGTTGAAACTGACATTAATGGACGTTCAGTTATTGATGTTAAAATGGAAACAGCTTTAACAGAAATGGACGAAGTTGTTGTTACAGCGATTGGTATTAAACGTGAAAAGAGAGAGATTACTTATCAAACACAAAAAGTGCTTGATGAAGATCTTGCAACTGTTGCTCCAGCTAGAGCAGCGGAAGCTTTGGCCGGTAAAGTTGCTGGACTACAGATTAACATTCAAGATAATGGTGTTAATCCAAGTTCTCAGATTTTATTAAGAGGTTTACGTTCTATTAGTTCTGGAAATGGCGCATTAATTGTTATTGATGGTTCTGTTGCTACACAAGCTGCTTTTGACGATTTGAATCCAAATGATATTGGAAAAATTAACGTGTTGAAAGGTGCAACAGCTGCTGCTCTTTATGGTTCTGATGCAGCAAACGGAGCTCTTATTGTAAATACTAAAACTGGAGAAGGTGCTGATAAATTTACTGTTGGTATTAATTCTTCTTATACTTTTGATAAGGTTGCTTATATGCCAGATTTTCAATCTGAATATGGTACAGGTTGGGAAGGAGAATATAATCCGGTAGAGAATACTAACTGGGGTCCTCGTTTTGATGGTACTATTCGTCAAGTTGGTCCTACTTTCCCTGCAGATTATCCTGTAGAAACTCAAATGATACCTTATGCTCCTGTAAAAAATAATTTATTGGACTTTTACGATACTGGTTATAATATGAGTAATACTGTATATATGACAGGTAGTTCTGATGATAGTAAATTTTATGTTTCTTTTGGAGATCAACGTGCTAATGGTATTGTTCCTGATGATACTTATAACAGAAATACTTTCAGAGTAAATGCCAGTAAAAAAATTGGTAATGTTGAAGTTGGTGTTAACATAAGTTATTTAACAGACGAAACTGATGTTGTTGGTGATGATATTGGTGACCAAGATAGACCATTATACTGGTTTGTTTTAAATACATCTGCAAATATTCCATTGTCTACTTATAGCGATTGGGATAATCCATTAAGTTATGGTTATGCTGATAATTATCAAAATGCATATTATCAAAATCCATATTGGGGAATTGGTACAAATAGAAATAAGGATGAAACTAATCGATTAGTTGGTAATGTTAATCTTTCTTGGGATATTATGGAAAATATTAACTTTACTGCTAGAGCTTCTGCTAATGATGTATGGGGTGATGGTAAAAATTGGAGAGCTGCTCAAACTTACGATCCAATACTTCAATCTGCTGCCGGTGCTGTTTCTTCATTTGTTGAAGATACAGAATTCCAACGCGAAACATATAATGGAGATGCGCTTTTTACTGGAGATTTCGAATTTCAAGAAAAATTTACTTTAAAAGCTATTGTTGGTGCTAATATTTCTTCCGATACTTATAGAAGAAGTAAAATTAGAGCAAATAATTTAAGTATTCCTGGATTTTATGATATCTCAAACGGTACAGGAAGTCCTGTTGTTGAAGCTGATGGTTATGAAGAAAGAAATTACGGATTCTATGGTGATTTTACTTTAGGATATAATAATTATTTATTCTTAAACTTCTCTGGAAGAAATGATTGGACATCTACTCTTGATGATGATAATAATAGTTATTTTTACCCATCAGTTGGTTTGTCATTTGTTGCTACCGATGCATTTGAAGTTTTAAAAACAGGTGATATTTTAACTATGGCTAAAATTACTCTTTCTAATTCTACAGTATATAATGATTTATCGCCTTATCAAATTAGTGAGACATATTCTCAGTCTAATGCTTTCCCATTTGGTGAAATAAATGGATTTTATTTACAAGCAAGTGCTGTTGATGCAGATATTCAGAAAGAGAAATTAAATACTACTGAAGTTGGTTTAAACTTAGGTTTCTTTCACGGTAGATTATGGGCAGACTTCTCTTACTTTAATACACTTACTACAGATTTGATTACTTTTACTACTCCTTCTATTGCCTCTGCTGCAAGTTCATATTTAACTAACATTGGAGAATTACAAAGTTCTGGTATTGAATTTACTCTTGGTGGTACTATATTAAGAACTAGCGATTTTAAATGGGATGTAACTCTTAATTATGCTGCTAACGAAACAGTAGTTAATGAGATTTATGAAGGTTTAGACGAGATAGCTGTTACAACATATGGACAATATGGTGTTTATGCTGTTAAAGATAAAGCCTTTCCTCAAATGAAAGCTAATGTATATAAGAAAGATCCAAATGGAAATATAATTATAGATCCTGTAACCGGATGGCCTCTAGAAGAAACAGGTTTAGCTTGTTTAGGAAAAACTACTCCTGATTATATAGTTGGTTTAAGTTCTAGATTAAGTTATAAAGGAATTTCTCTTTCTGGTACTATAGATTATAGAACTGGACACGTTTATTACGAACAAGGTTCTGATAGAATGGAATTTACCGGTAGATCTATGGCTAGTGTTTCTGCTAACCGTCAAGATTTTGTTATTCCTAATTCTGTTATTGAAACTAGTCCCGGTGTTTATGTTGAGAATACTGATATTACTGTTAATGGAGGTAATCAAAGTTATTGGACTGATGTTTATAATAATGTAAAATCTAACTATGTAAAAGATGCTACTGCTCTTAAACTTAGAGAGGTTGCTATTAATTATGAATTACCAAAAAGTTTATTAAATAAAACTCCTTTAAAGAAAGTTGTAGTTGGTTTTATCGCAAGAAACCTTATGACTTGGTTACCTGAAGAGAATAGATTTGGAGATCCAGAATTTAATAATCAATTTGACAATTCTAACGGAATTGGTATTGGTGGGTATTTACAATCTCCTCCAACTAAATCTTATGGTTTTAAATTAAATATTGAATTTTAAAAAATAAACAGATATGAAAAATATTTTTAAATATATAAGTGTGCTCGTAGTAGTGTTACTATTGGCATCATGTGATGATGATTATCTGGATGTGAATACCGATCCCAATAATCCTACCACAGTTACTCCAGACTTAGTGTTGCCTGTTGGTCAGGTGTATACTGCAAATATAATGTTTGGTAACGATAGAAGAAGATTAAACGATTTAGCTAATATGATGATGTATAACTGGAGCCAAAGTGATGGATATTCTTGGTATACTGATGAGTTTAAATATAATGTAACATCTACATTTTATGATGGTATTTTTAATAACTCATATTCTAATGCTTTAAAACAATATGAAATTCTTAACAATCTTGATGTTGAGTATGACAATTATAAAGCTATTGCTAAAATAATGAAAGCATATCATTTTCAAATTTTAGTTGATTTATATGGTGATGTACCTTATACTGAAGCTTTACAAAGAGGTGCAGAAGCTACTCCTAAATACGACGATGCTCAAACTATTTATGACGATTTAATTGTTCAATTAACAGAAGCTATTACTCTTATTGATAATGCAACAGAGGGCATTAAGCCAGGTGTTGACGATATTATGTATCAAGGAAATATGACTTCTTGGAAGCAATTTGCTAATTCTCTTAAATTAAGAATATTAGTTCGTCAAATGAGTATGGGAACTAGAGATACTTATATTCAAGATGAAATGAATGTTATTGTTGCTGAAGGTTCTGGATTTATAACTGATAATGCCGGAATTAATCCTGGTTATTTAAAAGAAGAAGATAAACAAAATCCTATGTGGAATTATTTAGGATGGGATGCTTCTGATGTTATTACAATGAATAATAATGCAACTTGTGCTACTGATTATGTATTAGATTATTTAACAAATTCAAATGACACTCGAATTGATCGTTTATTTGAAAAACCAGCAACTGGACATTTTGGTGTTCCTCAAGGAGTAAACCCTTATGGATCAGATATTGATTATACACCTGATTATGTATCTAATATAGGCCCTGGTATTCTTAAAGGATACGATATGGATGCTGTTATTTATACATTAGCAGAGTGTTATTTTAATCAAGCTGAAGCTGCTTATAGAAATTTTTTACCTTCTGTTGATGCTAAAACAGCATATGAAAGTGGAATTCAAGCATCTTTTGATTATCTTGGAGCTGACGGTTTTGATGCCTATCTTGCACAAGGTACTAATTTAATAGGTTGGAACAATTCGAGTGATAAAATTGAAGCTATTATAACACAAAAATGGATAGCTGTAATGGGTATTAATGCAGAACAATCGTGGTTCGATTATTCAAGAACAGGATTCCCATCAGGCTTACCAATTTCATCTGAAACAGGAGCTAGTGATAGACCGGTTCGTTTATATTATACTGCTGATGAACATTCTGCTAATGGTGCTAATGTGCCTGCGCAACCTGATGCATTTTCAGATAAAGTTTTTTGGGGAAAATAATTTTTAAAACAAGTAAATTATGAAGAAAATAAAATATATATTAATATTCATCTTAAGTATCGGAATGTTTAATTCTTGCTTAGTTGATGATGAATCGAATATCGATCTGAATGATGATGGATTTAACGTTTCGGGTTTTTCAAGTTCAAAAGGTACTGTTGCAGGAATTGCAGACGGAAGTGAGTATGCTTTTGAATTTAAGGTAAACGTTTCTGGTCCAACATCTAAGAATCTTACAAATGATGTTACTGTAACTTTTGGAGCAACAGATGCTTCAACAGCGATTGAAGGAACTCATTACAGAATCGATACTAAAACTATTACTCTTACTAAAGCTAATAATTATTTAGGAAAAATTACAGTTACAATGTTAACTGACGGAATTGTAGCTCCTTTGGATGAAAGCCCAATTTTATATCTTAAGGCTACTGAAACAACAGGTGATGCTAAAGTTACTTCTGGAGGTAAACCTATAGAAATAATAATGAATTATGCTTGTTATTCTAACTTAGCTGGTACTTATAATTGTACTATGCTTCGCGATGGAGCTAATCCTGTAGAATATGTAGACGTTATTACAGAAACAGGTGTTGGTGAATATCGTACTAGCGAAGTAGGTCATTGGATTGGTGGACTTGGAGTTGGAACTCCCGGTTATACTTTCTATGATGTATGTAATGTAATTTCTGTTCCTGGACAAAATCTAGTTGAGTATTATGGTAACTGGGTTGAAGGTGTTGAACCTGGTACTGTTGATCCTGAAACTGGAGTAATCCACATAGTTTATTCTATTTCATCAACAGGTTGGAGTAGTGAATATGATTGTACATATGTACCAGTTGGTAAGTAATAATTAATGTTTTTTAATAATTTAAATTAATTGAAATGAAAAAATATATTTTATATAACATTATTGGACTAGCTTTTTTAGCAGTTAGCGTAATTTCTTGCGATACTGCCGAAGAAGATGTCAGTCCTGTAGTTAGTCCGGAAGGTTACCCTGTGGCTACTTTTACTACGGAATTTGCCGGGGATACTATTAATGAAGGAGATACAATTATTTATCATGTGTCTATTGATAAAACAATAGATGTTGATCTTTCTTTTTCTGCTAGAATTATTGGTGGCGACTGTGTAGCATCCGATATAGATGTAACTAGTGGAAAAATTGCTGCTTATACCACAGAAGCTGATGTTTCTATTATTTTTGCAAAAGATTGGATTGCTGAAGGTACTGAAACTTGTGAGATTGAAGTAGGATTATTTACTCTCGGTGAGAAATATTTAGTTAATACTACTACTGTTAATCCAACATTTTCTGTAAATGTTACAAATTATGCATCTAATGATTTAACAATGACATTTGCTTGGAATTCAGTTATTTTTGTGAATGCCGGATATGAGGATTTTCCTGATTATGGTTGGGAATATGATGCTGCTGATTATGTAGATTTTGATATATTTATTGCAGATGCAGAAGGTTACGATAATAATGATCCATGGGCAACATTTAATCCTGTTATTTATGCTGCAACCGGTGACAGTCCTGAAGAAATGACTTTCTCTGGAATACCTGATGGTGAATATATTATTTTCAGTGAATTATGGGCAAATCCATTAGCTGGAATTGAAGAACCTGAAGTTGCAACACATGCCGATATGCCTATAATTGCTACTTTCAATCAACAAGGTGTTGCTGATACATCATTCGTTCAAGATACTTCACAAACTTTGAATACTGCTGATTTTGGTGTTGGTGATGATAATTATGCTGGTGGAGTTATTGATACTTTCGTAGCTAAAGTTATTATTTCTGGTAATCAATATACTATTATTGGTTATAATGATGCTGGAGTTAAGACAAAAAGAGTTGGTGTTATAAATAGAGAAACTCGTCCAACATCTTTAAATAAATAGTGTTTAATTATATTATTTGTAATTAAATAATTTTATAAGTTTATTAAAAACCAGTGAGATGAATTCTTACTGGTTTTTTTTTATAATATATAGAATAGTTTAGAGAAAATACTTTCTATTATATATAAATTGTTTGAAATATTTTATTTATATGGTATAAATTATAGAGTCCCTGCATTATGCCTTCTTTTCTTAAAATTGCATTTCCTAGTTGTATTTAAGTTTGTTTTTTGTTTTAAAAAAAATTAATATTGTGTTTATTTAATTTAAAGTTATGAAATTACATGTTATTTTATTTATTGTTTTAAGTTCTTTTTTGCTATCATCGTGCACTGTATTTAATAAGAATAACTCGAGAAATGGAGAAAAGGATAATGAAAAAATTGCTAAAATAGTATATAGTAATTTAAATTATCCTGATTCGTTAATTGTTCAGAAAAATCAAGATAATTCAAAAATATTATATATTGCCAAAATAAAATCTGTACATAAAAATTTTTATTCACATTTAAATTTTCTAGTTTTAGATAATTTAAAAGATGAAATTATTTATAAAAATAAATTCGATAATGCTAAAATAGAATGGTATAATAATAATCAATTACTATTAACTAAATATATGGGCATTCTAGAAAATAAAAATACGAGTAATATTAAATTTTATATAATTGATTTAGAAACCGAAGATATTAAAGAATTTAAAAAACAGAATGAGAAATTATAAATTTTATTGTAACTAATCTATTAAACATGAAAAAGTCATATTCGATATTATTTACCTTGCTTATAGCAGGGATAATAGGAGTTGTTTATTTCTTAAGCGGAAATCAAAATAATTCGAAATTAGGAGAATTATTAACACCACAACAGATGTGGGAAAATCAGATAAATAAAAAGAGAGAAAAAGGAGAATCTGATAAAACAGATAAACCTAACGAATTTACAAAATATTTTAAAGATATAACATCGAAATTTAATTCAGATGAGAATAATTATCCGTTAAATTATCGTGTTAGCGAATTTTTAAAAGCTAAATCAAAGTCTAGTAATATTAAGTCAAAAGCTGCAACTATTACTTGGCAACAAAGAGGTCCTGCAAATGTTGGTGGAAGAACAAGAGGGCTTATTGTTGATCCTGACGATGTAACACATAATACTTGGTATGCAGGTGCTGCTACAGGAGGAATTTGGAAAACTATTGATGGAGGTTCTACTTGGACTTGTCTTACCGATGATATTCCGAACCTATCGGCAAATACAATAGCTATGGCAGAGTCTAATCATAATATTATTTATGCCGGAACAGGTGAAAGTTTTCCGGGAGGTACTTATTTACAAGGTAGTGGCGTTTTTAAATCTACCGATAGAGGCGACACTTGGACACAACTAGTGAATACTGCAAATAATGAAGATTTCGAATATGTGAATCGCCTAGTAATTGATCCGCTTAATCCAGATATAGTTATTGTTGCTACAGAAGCCGGTGTGCTTAAAACAATTAATGGAGGTACAGATTGGACTAAAGTTTATTCTAGTTCTACCGGAATAGAAGATCTTGATGCTGACCCTTCTAATTTTAATAAGTTATATGCTACCGAGCATGCTGTTGGAGTTGTGAAGTCTGAGGATGCTGGAGATAATTGGACCTTAGCTATTAATGGTTTAGAACAAGGTTTGCGCTACGAATTAGCTGTATCACCGGTAAATACTGCAAAAATTTATTTAAGTGTAAATACTAGTGATAAGCCTGTTGCTTATAGATCAATTGATTATGGAAATACTTGGGTCAGATTTTATGATAATGATGATGTTCCTGATGACTTCCTAGGAGGACAAGGCGAATACGATAATATTATTACTGCTCATCCCTATAATGAAGATGTTGCCTATTTAGGAGGTGTTAATCTTTGGAAAATTGATTATTCTAATCCAGGAACTCCTTCAGAATCTGATCCTGCTATTTATAGAATTAGTTTAGAAAATACCGAAACGTTTTTAAGTTTTATTAATTTTGGAGGTGCGTATTTAAATGGAGGAATGGAGTTAGGAACAGAAAATGATGCTACAGATTTAGTTTCTACAGATTGGTCATCAGTAGAAATTCGTTTCGGAGCTGGAATGGTACAAAAAGCCCATAGATTTACTGTTGGTGGTGTTGGATCAGGCGTTCCTGCTTCCGATTATGTGTATGAAGATTATGTAGATGTTCCATTTGAAGTATGGGATGTAACAAATAATCGTCAGTTAATGGCTTCATTTCGAGATCAAGCAGAAAATGGCGTATATGATTTAGTGAAACGAATAGAGTCTGATCCTAGCGTTGGGAGAGAATATTTATTTGTAAATGCAGTTGAATATTCTGAAACTCCTTCAGTAAATATTGCTAAAAATGCAGGACATTCGTATAAACAATTATATTTTTTCTGGCCTACATTAGCTGAAGGTGGCACATGGGACGAAAACAATTTACCTGATTCTAAAATTTCAATCACTTATGGTGCAATAAATGAAGTTAAAGGTACAAGTTCAGTTGTAACTGATGCATATGGAAGTGGAGATAATAATTATAATCAAGGAGCTGGTTTTGGAACAACAAGTATTCCCGGAGTGCATCCCGACCATCATAATTTTGTAATTGTTCCAATAAATGAAGTAACTGATAGTTTTTTAGTTGTAAATGCTAATGATGGAGGTTTAGCTATTTCAAAAAATAGCGCTATAACTTTTAATCAACTACCTAATAATTATATTACAACACAATTTTATGGTGTTGCAAAAAATCCGGAAGCCAACGAGTATATTGGTGGGATGCAAGATAATGGAACATGGAGAAGTAGTGCAGGAGAAAATGCTTCGTCTGAAACTGATTATTTATTCCAAATTGGCGGAGATGGTTTCGAATGTATTTGGCATGCAAGCGATCCTAATAAAATAATTGGAAGTCTTTACAATAATTCGTTTAAAAAGACAGTAAATGGAGGAGAAACATGGACTTATGCAACAAGTGGAATAACTAGTGATGACGGACCGTTTATTTCAAGATTATCGACACATAAAAATACTCCGGATAACTTATATGCTGTTGGAAAAAATGGTGTTTATAAATCTACTAATTTTGGTGGATCATGGCAAATGAAAACTATTGGTACAGGTTGGCTTCCAGAAGGTCGTACGGCTGTTACTAGTCAGCATAATGTTGAAGTTTCTCTTGCAAACGAAAATATAGTATGGGCTGGTGCTGCAATGTCTGAAGCTAATGGTTGGAAGATTTTTGTTTCTACCGATCAAGCAGAAACATTTAATCCTGTTGCCGATTTTACAGGCGCCGATTTAAGTGGATATATTAGTGGTATTGCTACTCATCCTTTTGAAGATTCTACTGCTTATATTTTGTTCTCTTTTCCAGGGGAGTCGAAAATTATTCGAACTAATGATTTGGGACAAAATTGGGAAGATATTTCAGGATTTAATGGTGCTTCTACTAGTTCTAACGGATTTCCGGATGTTGTAACTCATTGCTTGGTTGTATTGCCAAATGATCCTTCTACAATATGGGTTGGGACTGATATTGGCTTATTAGAATCAACCGATGATGGTGCTAGTTGGCACTATGCTAATAATGGTATACCGGCTGTATCAATTTACGATATGTTTGTTCAAGACGGACAAGTAGTTATTGCTACGCATGGTAGAGGTATTTGGACTGCTTCGATTGAAGAATTATCATATATCCCGGAATTGAATGGAGAATATTCTGGAAAGCAAACTATCTCAGCTATATATGAAGTATCTGCTGATGTTGATTCTTTAGAATTGTATTCTAATGATTTGTATATAAGTGCTGTAACTAATGTTCAGGCAGGATCAGATACTATAAAAATGAGTGTAAGTGCTGAAGGAGAATATCAAATACAATTGAAAAGTTATTCTGGGAATAATGTATATTATTCGAATTTCTCAAATGTAGTTGCAGATTTCAAGCCTGTTATTACAAATTTAGTTAAGGGGAATGAAGGAAATACAATTGATATTACAGCTGAATTAAATGAAAATTATGATTCTTTACAAATTGTATTAAATGGAGATTATGTAAGATCTGTAACAGAATTGAACCTTGGAGAAAATATTTTTTCGCTTGAATATACTAATTCAGGTACACAAGTAATTACATTAATTGCTTATATTTCTGAAACGGGTTATGAATCTGTTGCCGAAGATATATACTTAACTTATACAGGATTTTTTGATCTATCAGAGGCAAATTCATTAAAAGTTTACCCAAATCCATCAGAAGGTAGCATTACAATTGAATTGCCGAAAAGTATAAATGGTAGTTTCAATATTGAGGTTTATTCTTTATCGGGAACAAAAGTTTATGCAAAAACAATGCGAGATGATAATAATAAAATAGATTTATCAAATTTAAATAACGGATTGTATATTATTAGTATAAAAAATGGAGGAAAGATATATAGTCAGAAAATCAGAATAAAAAAATAGTTTAAAAACTTTAGAAAAACATTATTCTGACTTTCGAAAATTTGTTAAATATTTTAAAATATAAAAACCCAGTGAGACTTGTATTACTGGGTTTTTTATTAAATATATTTGAAGTAAGTAAAATTTATATTAAGAAAAAGCAATTTAGCATGAACTGTTTTTTTTGGGTTAATATAAAAGGAAATTTCTCTCGTGTATTTTGATGTATATTTTATTCTTTAGTATAAAATGAATATATTTGTATGATTTTTATGAAAAATTTATGAGTAAAGAAATTGATAATATTCATCCTATATTTGATGATATTCTTAACAGAAGTGATAAAGAGAAATTGCTAAAACAACATTCAGTAGTTATTTGGATTACAGGATTGTCTGGTTCAGGAAAATCTACGATAGCAAAAGAATTAGAATTGCAATTACATAGAGCAGGTTTTTTAACTCAGGTTCTTGATGGTGATAATGTACGTACAGGAATAAATAATAATTTGGGATTTTCTGACAACGATAGAGATGAGAATATTCGTCGTATTGCCGAAGTGTCGAAATTATTTAAAGAGTGTGGAATTATTCTTATAAATTGTTTTATTAGTCCGACTAAAGCTATCCGTGAGCATGCAAAACAAATAATTGGTGATGAAGATTTTTTCGAGATTTATGTAAATACTCCACTTGAAGTATGTGAAGAACGCGATATAAAAGGATTGTATGCTAAAGCAAGAAAAGGATTAATTAAGAATTTTACAGGTATTGATTCTCCATACGAAGAACCGGAGAATCCGGATATTATTATAAAAACAACAGAATTAAATATTGAGCAATCAATAAATAAAATTTTAGAGAAATTAATTCCTAGAATTAATAAAATGTAAATTGTAAAAATTGTATTGCAAGAAAAGATAAAACAGAAAAATAAAAATAATAGACTATATGAAAGAATATCATATTAATCATTTACGCGAGTTAGAAGCAGAGTCGATATATGTAATTAGAGAAGTTGTTGCACAATTTGAGAATCCTGTAATGTTATTTTCAGGAGGAAAAGATTCTATTGTTATGTTCCACCTTGCTCGAAAGGCATTTTGGCCTGCAAGAGTGCCGTTTCCGTTAATGCATATAGATACCGGCCATAATTTTAAGGAGACATTAGATTTTCGTGATAATCTTATGAAAGAGACTGAAACAAAACTTATTGTACGTTATGTTCAGGATTCAATTAATCAAGGCAAAGTTCAAGAAGAAACAGGAGCAGATGCCAGTAGAAATAAAGCTCAAACTATTACTTTGCTCGATGGTTTAGACGAATTGCAGATTGATGCCGCTATGGGTGGAGGTAGAAGAGACGAAGAAAAGGCACGTGCTAAAGAAAGATTCTTTTCGCATAGAGACGAATTTGGACAATGGGATCCCAAAAACCAACGCCCTGAACTTTGGAATATCTATAATGGAAGAAAAAATATGGGAGAGCATTTTAGAGTGTTCCCAATTAGTAATTGGACAGAAATGGATATTTGGCAATATATTTTGTTGGAAAATATTGCAATTCCAAACTTATATTTTTCTCACGAAAGAAAAGTAATAAATAGACATGGCACCATATTGGCTGATAATGAGTTTATTCCTTTAAAAGAAGGAGAAAAACCTGAAAGAAAAATTGTTCGTTTCAGAACTATTGGCGATATGACTTGTACAGGTGCTGTTGAATCGAAAGCACATACATTAGAAGAGATTATTGAAGAAGTAGCTGCTACACGAGTAACAGAACGTGGTGGAAGATACGACGATAAACGTTCGGAAGCTGCTATGGAAGACAGAAAGAAAGAAGGATATTTTTAATGCTTAATTGTTAATTGAGAATTAAGAGTTAATCATTAAGTTAAAAAAAATAAAAATATGTCTGAAAATAAAACAAAAGGATATTTAGATATGGAGCTTTTACGATTCACTACTGCAGGTAGTGTTGATGACGGTAAAAGTACTTTAATAGGAAGATTATTATACGATAGTAAAGCAATTTTCGAAGATCAAATGGAATCTATCGAACTAGCTAGTAAAAATAAAGGAGAAGAAACAGTAAATCTTGCTTTATTAACCGATGGTTTGAGAGCCGAAAGAGAGCAAGGAATTACTATTGATGTTGCATATCGATATTTTGCTACTCCAAAAAGGAAATTTATTATTGCCGATACTCCGGGACATATTCAATATACAAGAAATATGGTTACAGGTGCTTCTACTGCTAATGCTGCTGTTATTTTAATTGATGCTCGAAATGGTGTTATTGAACAAACACATCGTCATGCATATATTGCTTCCTTATTGCAAATTCCCCATATTATTGTTTGTATAAATAAAATGGATCTTGTAGATTACAGCGAAGAAGTATTTCAGAAAATATTAAACGATTTTGAAGATTTCTCTACAAAATTAGAAATTAGAGATATTAGATTTGTTCCAATTAGTGCTCGTGATGGAGATAATGTTGTTGATAGATCTGAAAACATGGATTGGTACGACGGACCAACTTTCCTTTATTTGTTAGAAAATATTCATATTGCCAGCGATTTGAATCTTATCGATGCAAGATTCCCTGTTCAGTATGTTATTCGTCCTCAAAGAGACGAATATCATGATTATCGAGGATATGCCGGTAGAATTGAAAGTGGTGTATTTAATGTTGGCGATAAAATTAAAATATTACCATCTAAATTAACTTCTACTATTAAGTCTATTGATGTCTTTGAAGGCCATTTAGAAAAAGCTTTTGCTCCACAAAATGTATCAATAACATTAAATGATGATATTGATATTAGTAAAGGCGATATGATTGTGAAAGCCGAAAATGGACCAAATATCAGTCAAGAAATAGACATGATGATATGTTGGTTTAATGAAAAGCCTCTTATTAAAGGCGGAAAATATGTATTAAAACATACAACAAGTGAATTGAGATGTATTATTAGAGACGTAAAATTTAAAGTTGATGTAAATACCTTAAATAAAATTACTGATGATACTTCTGTGAATTTAAACGATATTGCTAAAATATCGATTAAAACTACAAAACCTATATTTTACGATTCGTATAAGAAAAATAGAAAAACAGGGAGCGTTATTTTAATTAATGAAGTAACAAACGAAACTGTTGCTGCCGGAATGATTGTTTAAAATTATTATTCTTAATATTTATATAAAAGAAGCTCAAAAAGAGCTTCTTTTTTTGTTTCTTATTATGTCATCCTATGTGGATCAATTTAAAAAGTTGTGGAAATAAATTTATTAAAATTTTATATTTGCTGT
>CAZDCZ010000022.1:0-37274 GCA_964504155.1 uncultured Bacteroidales bacterium
AATAGAAAGCTGTTATCTTAGAAAACAAGTAGAACAATTACCTAAAGAAAAAAAAACAACCGCAACAATGTTGAGGCTACTATTTTTCAATTAGCTTATCACTTACGAAAAGATAAAACTAAATACAGGAGCATTTTTTAAAATAAAATATGGGCAATTTTGAGAAGTTTATGGATAAACTTTGTCCGAATAACAGGTAGTTTGACACAAAAAAGCAAAAGAATGGTAATAAATGTAAATTATGCTTCATATTTTAACGTTTTTGTTAATTTTATTTTGTTAATTTTTAATTTAACATATTTAGAATCGTATAAAAAATTTAGATTGCAAATTATTTGAATTTTTAAACATCCTGTTTTTATGATGTATATATTAACCAAAAAATTACACATATATCACTAAATAGTAAATACAAATAATAAAGCTACAAGAGTTACAAATAGCTAAATGCTAAATAATAATTAAATATCTGTTGTAGAATATAATTTTTCTTTTTTTTAAGAAAAATATTTCTATATTTTTGTATTCTTTTGTATTTAATTATAAGCACTAATATAAACAGACCAATTTAATTTATAAACAACTTAAAATTACTACAATTAATTTTGGGTTAAAATTATAAACAGATGAAAAGAGACGACATAATATTTGACTTGATTGAGCAAGAAAAGCAAAGACAAATAAATGGAATAGAACTAATTGCATCCGAGAATTTTGTTTCGGAACAAGTATTAGAAGCAATGGGTTCGGTAATGACAAACAAATACGCCGAAGGTTATCCGGGTAAACGCTACTATGGAGGATGCGAAATAGTAGATCAATCGGAACAACTTGCTATTGACAGATTAAAAAAACTGTTTAATGCAGAATATGCAAACGTACAACCTCACTCAGGAGCTCAAGCAAATGCTGCTGTATTTCTGACAGTTTTAAATCCGGGCGATACATTTATGGGATTAGATTTATCGCACGGAGGACACCTTTCGCATGGTTCTCCTGTTAACTTATCGGGTATTTTATATAATGCCGTTTCTTACGGAGTAAAAGAAGACACAGGTCGTGTTGATTACGATATGATGGAAAGAGTTGCTCTTGAAAAGAAACCTAAACTTATTGTTGGTGGAGCTTCGGCATACTCTCGCGAATGGGATTATAAACGTATGCGTGAAATAGCCGATAAAGTTGGTGCTTTATTAATGATAGATATGGCTCATCCAGCAGGATTAATTGCAGCCGGTTTATTAAATAATCCATTAGAATACGCACATATTGTAACTTCAACAACACATAAAACATTAAGAGGACCTCGTGGAGGCATTATTTTAATGGGTAAAGATTTTGAAAACCCATGGGGTAAAGCTACTAAGAAAGGTACAATACGAATGATGTCCTCATTATTAAATTCAGGAATCTTTCCCGGAACACAAGGAGGTCCATTAGAACATGTTATTGCTGCTAAAGCAGTAGCTTTCGGCGAAGCATTAACTCCAGAATATAAAGAATATCAAGCTCAGGTTCAGAAAAATGCCAGAGTTATGGCCGAAGCATTTATTAACAAGGGATACAAAATTATTTCAGGAGGAACAGACAACCACTCAATGTTAATAGACTTAAGAACAAAAGTACCTGAAATAACAGGAAAAATTGCTGAAAACACTCTTGTAAAAGCTCATATTACTATTAATAAAAATATGGTTCCTTTCGATTCTCGTTCACCATTTCAAACATCTGGATTCCGTGTTGGAACTGCTGCAATAACAAGTAGAGGTTTGAAAGAAGAACATATTGCACCAATAGTCGATTTTATTGATGAGGTAATTATGAATATCGAAGATGAAAAAGTTATTGAAAATGTTGGTAAAAAAGTAACCGAAATGATGTCGAAATTTCCATTATTCGCTTATTAATACAATATTATTATCCGCTATTTAAGCTGTTACAACGTTTTGTAGCAGCTTTTTTTTATCTTTATAAACTTATTTAATAAGCATAAATATGGAATGGTATTTAATTATAGCAGTGGTATTCATAGGTTTTGCAGCAGGATTTATTAATACTCTCGCCGGAAGCGGATCATTACTAACTTTGCCTTTACTAATGTTTTTAGGATTACCTGCAAATGTTGCAAATGGAACAAACAGAATAGCAATACTTCTTCAAAACATTGTTGGTGTTTCGAGCTTCAAACAACAAAAAATATTAAATACAAAAAAAGGCTTATGGTTATCTATCCCAACAATTATAGGCTCGCTAATTGGGGCACAAATAGCAGTAGATCTTAGTGAAGAAATAATGCAAACTACTATTGGCTTCTTACTTATATTCATGTTTTTTTTAATAATATTTAAACCCAACTCGTGGATAAAAGGCGAGAAAACTAATATCGATAAAAAGCCTTCAATCTTGCAATTTATTATCTTCTTTTTTATTGGTCTTTACGGAGGATTTATTCAAGCCGGCGTTGGTTTATTCTTATTAGCAGGTCTTGTTCTTGGTACAGGAATAGATCTTGTTAGAGCAAATGCTTTAAAACTATTTATAATATTATTATATACTCCTTTTGCTTTAGCTATATTTATTATAAATAATCAGATTGATTATAAACTAGGCTTAATATTAGCCGTAGGAAATATGATTGGAGCATTTATTGCAACAAGAGTTGCTGCAAAAAAAGGAGCTATCTTTGTAAGATATTTTTTACTATTTGCAATCTTACTTTCATCGTTAAAATTATTAGGGGTATTCAATTGGATTATTAACCTCATTGGTTAATTATTAACAAGAAAATAATTAATACTAAAATTTTGTTTTTAATTCATATTATTCAACTCAACTTCAGTAACTTAGAGCAAAACTCTTAACTTATTGTAAACTAAAATAATATGTAATTGTTCCTATTTGAAATTCCGGAGCCGATGGTTTTTTATCGAATTTTGCACGCAAGGCAGCCATTTTAGCAGCATTAAGCAATTTTTCATTTAATGTTGTACTTCCTTTTACACCGGGGACAGCACTTGTTACATTACCATATTTGTCAACTTTAATCTCTACAACTACCTTTCCTTCTACCTGATATTTATATTCCGGCAAAGGTAAGGATGCCGGGTTTCGTCCTGTAAGGCTAAAATTAATTCCATCTTTCCCCATACTATCTCCACCAACATGATTGCTAGAAGTAACAGATCCTGTGTTACTTCCCTGATTTCCTTCTGTTCCTATTTCTCCCTCGCTTTGGTTAGCATTATTACTAGCGCTCCCATGAAACATTGCTTGTTCATTTATTTTTTGTTCTTCCTTCTCTTCTTCTTCTTTTTGTTTTTGTTGCTTATCATATTTAACAATAGGATTTTCATTTAACTCCGATTGAGTATTTACATGCTCTTTTATTTCCGGTGCTTCTTCAAAATCTTGTGTAATATTTTCTTGTTCCGATTCAGAAGTTTTATCGTTTGCAACTTGTTCTTCTTTTTTATTTTGTTTAACTACCTCATTTTTTTCGGGTTCGGAAAACCCAATTCCTTGTTCCATTTCTCCAAAATTAATAAGTATTCCTTCTTCTCTGGGAAGTGGCAATGGAGTAGTGAAGCCGAAAATAAACAAAGCAACTATTAATATTGCATGAAATACAATAGTTCCAATAATTCCTATTTTATGTTTTTTTATAAAATCTAACATAATTACTTAGCTGATGTTGCTAAAATAAGTCTCCACGAATTATCTTTTGCCATACTCATAATCTTAGTAACTTCCTCAATAGGAACAGATTTTTCGGCATGTAAAGAAACAGTAGGTTCTTCGACATTCTCCGAAGAGAATTTATTTTTTAAAATATCTTCAATATCTTCGAAAGGAACTTGTTGAGTTTCTATATAAAAGTTTAACTCTTTATTAATAGAAATTGTAGTATATGCATTAGCACTAGTTTGATGGTCGCTTTTTGGCAACACTAACTTTAATGCATTAGGTGCAACCAATGTAGATGTTACCATAAAAAATATTAACAACAAAAAAACTATATCTGTCATTGACGACATATTGAATGATGCACTTACTTTACTTCTTGAATGTAATGCCATAATACTTTATTCTACAGGTTCATTTAATAAATCCATAAATTCCATTGTATTAGCTTCTAAGTTGAATACTACTTTTTCTACTTTAGCAACAAGAATATTATATGCCAGATATGCCATAATTCCAACCATTAATCCTGCAACAGTAGTTACCATAGCAGTATATATTCCGCTCGACAATAAACTTACATCGATATTATTCCCGGCATTCGACATATCGTAAAATGCACGTATCATTCCCATAACAGTACCGAGAAAACCAATCATCGGAGCAGCTCCGGAAACAGTTGCTAACATTGGTAATCCATTTTCTAATTTAGCAATTTCAAGATTACCAACATTTTCGATTGCTGCATTAATGTCGTTTAACGGACGTCCTATTCTCTGAATTCCTTTTTCAATCATTCTAGATATAGGATTATTAATAGACTGACATAATGCAAGAGCAACATCAAGCTTATCTTCGTAGATATAATCCTTTATCTTATTCATAAAGTTAATATCTGTTTTTGCAGCATTCTTAATTACAAAATATCTTTCTATAAAAATATAAATTGCAACAAACGACAACAAAATAAGTGGAATCATTATCCAACCACCTTTCATAGCCATATCAAAAAACGAAAGTGTTAATTCTTGAGGTTCTTCAACCGGAATAGATGTAACACTATCGGTTACTGTAGTAATTTGAGCTAAAGTAAAATAACTAATCATCATTCATGTTTTTTTATTATTACCAACAAAGTTATAAAATAACGTTCTGTTTTTTTATTTATTTTAATATTTCTTATTAATAATGTATTTATTTTTCTTCTTCAACAGTTATTTCCTCTTCTTTCTTTGCCTTTGAATTAAATATTTTTTTTATTAATTCTTTTAGAGAGTTAAATTCTTCTCTATAAAACAATCCAATTCCCTGAGTATATAGCGATTCTTTATAAATTAATTTATCGTTAGCTTTATTAAATACTTTAAGACGCAATTTTCCACTTTCATTTAACTTAATTTCTACGTCGAAATCGCCCACTATATCGCTTGTTTGAGTTTGTAATTTTTTTTGGCCGTATCCCACATTTCCATTAATTGTAACTCTATCGTTTAACAATTGAGTAGATAATGCAACTTCAACTTGGTCTTGACTTACTTCGTCGCCCGGTCTATAATTAACCCCCAAATCCCATTCGTCGCTAATTTGCGACAACCAATGACTTAATTGATTCGATAATAACTCACTTGTAGTTACTTGTCCAAACCCTAAAGAACCGGAACTGTATGCAGCTGTCTGATCGGCGCCAACAAAAGTTGGGTCAGGCAAGAAATTATTAATTACAAGTAAGGCAAGAAACTGCTTATTCATTTTTTCTTGTGTATTTATTGCACTTCTCAATTTTGTCTTAGTATCTTCATCGGCAGATGGCAATTCAATATTAAAATTAATTGTGGGATTCATAAGATTATCAGTTAAAAAAATCTGACAATCGATAGGGATTCTTCTTTTATAAAAATCGGTGGTATCAACTAACAAACCGCTAAGCGGAGCTTTTAACCTATACGAAGCCTTAACATCGATATTTGCATTATATGGGTCTCCATTCCACAGAATTCTACTGCCCCTATCCACATCAAATTTTTTATTTATTACATTTTGTAAAGTAAAAAGATAATCTCCATCTTCTATATTATATTCTCCATACATATTAAAATCGCCTGAAGAATTAATTGTCATTTTAAGATTTCCTTCTCCATTAGCTCTCATGACATCACCAATTTTCGAATCAAAAATAAGTTGAGCCTCTGCTTCAGACGTAACTTCAAGATCAAAATTTAATTTAAACCCCTTTAAATCGACTTTATAATTTTCTTTCAATATTTTTTTCTCATCATTATTAACAAAGGTAATAAAACTCGATTCGCTTGCTTCTTCTGTTGTTGTTAATGGAATATTTATTTTTGTATTTTTCTCTGTTTTTCCGGATATATCAATATTTAAATCGTTCTTTGCTCCATAAATATCAACTATTCCTGATATAAAAGCTGTACCATAAAACATATTATTATCGAGTCCTGTAGTATTTAAGGCATGTAAATTTTTAGCATTAATAGAAAAATCGTATGAAATGTTTTTAAAACTGGGAATATCAACGTGTCCATTTACTATTGCCATGTTACCATAATAATCGTAAGCATTAATATCTTCGAAAATAATTGAATTATCTTTTACTTTAAGTTTATTAGTAAAACTATAAGTGGTTTTCAGATAATCTATTATAAATGATGTTTTTCGAGCAATTAATTCACCATTAAATATTGGTTTCTTAAATGTTCCTATCATCTTTCCATTTCCACTAGCAATCCCATTTATATCTTTAGTTATTTTGTGCAAAAATGGGTCAAGTACATCAAGTTTAACTTTATTTAGTTTAATATCAAAATCTATATTTTTTGTTTTAGGAAAATAATCTCCATTTACTTCTATAATATTCAAATCTCCTCGTTTTGTTATTAAGCTAATATCAATAGCCTGTGTGCTTTCGTTCCAATTACCATAAACTTTTATATCTCCAATAAGTTTTTTATTTAAATAAAAATCGCTGATTTTTATATCGGAATAAAATAAAGGGTTATTATACAAATTCGAGATATTTGCTTCTCCATTTATTAATCCTTCAAATTTTACTGCATTCCCTTTAATTAATGTATTAGTATTTGCCATTTCGAGATTTTTAAAATCGAGAAACAAACTATCATTAATATTTTCGGAAACAATTCCATTAACATATAATAATTGATTGTTATGAGACACACTAAAATTAGATATTTTTATGGCTGAAGAATCGATATTTATATTAAATTTTGGAATTTTCCATATTGAATCACGAACAATTATTTTTGAAGGTAAAATTGAAATATTTATTTTAGGTATTTTCTTCTGCTTTTCGGCAATAAAAGTAGTATTTGAAATAAGTCTTCCCTTATTTTTAAGTGTATCATTATTTTCCCAATCAACAATTAAATTTATTGAATTTTTTGCAGTTAACGAAGTAGTATTAAAATTTTCAAATACCATTAATTTACTAAGAATAAACGAACTACTAATAGTTTTTAAAGTTAATATGCTATCGTTCGATAAAGCATTAATAACTAAATTATTAATTTGATATTTCTTAAATTCAATTTTTTTCGAATTTGCTTTTGCTTGAAGTTGATTCAACTGTGAATTATACTTGCAAAAAAATGTAGAACTATCGTTAACATTTACATTTGGCAGAAAAAACTTTGTGATTTTTTTTGTGTTTTTCAGATTTATATCAAAAACAAAATCATTATTATAATCATTACGCAAAGTATCTTCAAAATTTCTATCAAAAGCAGGGAGATAATTATATATTAAATTTTTTATCGATTTTACTAATGTTTTCGATTGATACTCACCAAACAAATTGGCATCGACATAATCAGATCGTAAAGTAATATTATGAGTATCGGCATTTTGCTCAGATGATATTAGTAAAGAATCGACAATTAGATTATCGGAAAATTTGGTAAGACAAGCATTTGAAATTAATATCCGACCTATTATATTATCAATATTTTCGCCTTGAAAATTAGCATTTAACGAAAATCTCAGATTAGAAGTAGAGTCTGTTTTATCGATATTTAATCCATATAAATTAGCTTTAGGTATATTGGCCTTAAAATTAAATACAGGTATTTTTTCTGAAAAATCAATATCTCCTTCAAAATCAATTTTAATATTAGGGTCGGAAATATTAAAATATCCATTGAAAGTATTTTTAGTAAGAAATCCATCGAGAAGAATATTTTTGTAATTATAATCATTTATTACAACAGATTCAATCTTCCCTTTTGTTTGGGCTTGTATTCCTTTACTTTTCGATACCGAACCATTAATCTGAGAATTAAAACTAATTTGTTCAATTTTTTTGTTACCAAACAACTCTCCAATTCTAAATTTTTCAGTTTTTAATTTTCCACTAAAAGCAAGTTCATTATTAAATTTAGGTTTTAATGAAATATCGGTAGATATATTTCCTAATTGCGAAGTAATTTTACCATATGCAACAAAGTCGTTATAAAAACCAGAAAAGTTTCCATGATAATTTATAGTACCTAAATTATCGAAATCTTTAGGAATAATAATTCTTGACCCAGATTTCTTAAAATTATTTATTATCTCGAGTTCTTTTACCGTAGATGTTAACTTTTTAAAATCAAAAAATATAAATGTCTGATTAATATCGGGTAATCCACTAATACTAAAATCAGAGACTAATTCTGTTTGTTCCCCTATTTTAAAGGTAACATTCTTCCCTTTCAACGATTTTACTTTACCATAAATATGCCCCGACAAGATAAAATTATATGGAATTTTTAACTTCTCTGAACTAAAGTAAGCTAAATCTTCAAATCCAATATTAGAACTATTAAAATCTAAATCGAGTTTTATTTTATTAATAAAATCAGAATAATCTTTATACTTTTTATGTTTTAAAATTATATAATCGCTTCTAATAAACGAATTTGGAGTTCTTAATTTAACATTAGTCAAACTTAATTTAGTTTTTCCTATAAATGTTTGTGCTTCGAAATTATATACCTTAAAACCCGTTTTTTCAATAAAAGACATCTTTCTTATATTAAAATCGACATCTCCTTCATCTATCATCAAATTTTTCAGCTCAATATTAAGATTTTTAAATACAATATTATTGAAATCGATTCCATATTTTTCTTTATGTCTCTTATTAGACGCTATGCAAACTTGCGAATTATTTGCATTTATATCTAAAATTTCGATTTGCCATTTTGTTTTTGTTGTACCTTTTTGTTTTAATGCATCAGTCAAAAACTTTATATTTCCTCCTTTTACAGTATCGTTATAAATATTAAATTGCAATTTATCGGCATCTAAAGTTTTAATAACTACTTTTTTATTATCCCTATCGATTCTTTTTAGGTAAGCTACAAGGGTTTTTACATATATCATTGTATCGCCTTTTTGATCTTCTATATATACATCATTTAGCGATATTTTATTTACAAAATTATAATCGACTTTCCCTATTTCGAATTTTGCATTTAAATTTTTCGATATTTTATTGGTTGCAATAGAAACAACAAATGTTTGTATTTTGCTGCTTTTTAATAAAAAATATGATACTCCCGGAATTGAAATAATCAGGAGAATTGAAATAATTAATATTTTAAATATTTTTTTGATACTTTTGGCTTTTGTTATATGTTACAAAAAAACTAAAAATATTACACTTTTCGTTATAAATTTTGATAAATGAGTACTATTATTTTAGGGATTGAATCGTCATGCGACGATACTTCTGCTGCGATTATCGAAAATGAATATATTTTATCAAATGTTATTGCTGGTCAAGATGTCCACAAAGCCTATGGTGGTGTTGTTCCTGAGCTTGCATCACGAGCTCATCAGCAAAACATTGTTCCCGTAATTGATCAAGCAATAAAACAAGCCGGAATTACAAAAGAAGATATTGATGCAGTAGCATTTACAAATGGACCCGGTTTATTAGGGTCTTTACTTGTTGGCACTTCTTTTGCAAAATCATTTGCTTTAGGACTTAACATTCCTTTAATCGATGTTAATCATTTACAAGGACACGTGCTTGCTCATTTTATTAAGACAAAAGGTGCTGAAAATAAGCAACCTGCATTCCCGTTTTTATGTCTACTAGTATCTGGAGGAAATTCTCAAATAATAGTTGTTAAAGATTATTTACACATGGAAATAATCGGACAAACAATTGATGACGCAGCAGGCGAAGCATTCGACAAATGTGCAAAAGTAATTGGTTTACCTTATCCCGGTGGACCCATGATAGACAAATATGCAAAAGAAGGAAACGAAAATAAGTTTCCTTTTACAAAACCCAAAATAAAGAATCTAGATTACAGCTTTAGCGGATTAAAAACTGCCTTTTTATATTTTATACGTGATAAGATAAAAGAAAATCCGGATTTTATTAAAGAAAACAGAAACGATATTTGTGCATCGATTCAAAAGACTATTGTCGATATCTTACTTCACAAACTTGAACTTGCATCGCAACAAACAGGAATTACACAAATAGGCCTTGCCGGAGGAGTTTCTGCAAATTCCGGATTACGCGATTCTTTAAGAGAGAAAGCAAAAATAAATAATTGGGATATTTATATTCCAGATTTCAAATACACAACAGATAATGCTGCCATGATAGCTATTATTGGATATTACAAATATTTAAAAAACGATTTCGCAACACAAGACATTGTCCCTATTGCCAGATTAAAATATTAATCTCTGCTCGAAATATTAATTGCTGATTATAAACAGAACAGCCTTAATTAATATTTTCAGATAAATATAAACACATCAACAGATAAACAAAAATATCGAGTTTCGGATACTGGTAAAATTTAATAAGCAAAATTCGATGTAAGATTTGACACACAGAAAGTCAAAAGCGCATTAGATTTGTGCTTGAAATCAAGCAGTAATAACGGGTTATTACAATTATTGTAATGCTTTCCGTGCCTTCAGAATATATTTCGATCTATCTAAAGGACTAATTCCTTTATATTTGCGTGATTTACCGTATTTTTCTTCTACTTTCTCGTAACGATAAAATTCTGTTATTATCCTTGCTTTACCTCCTGAGCGCGATGTTAATTTTATTGGATAGTCGATTGATGCTGCTAATGGAAATGCGCCTGTCATCTCAAAAGTATCGCCCAATATTTGTGGACTATCAAAGCTTCCACGCATCTGATGAATATCGCCTGCAATTTTCCCAAGCATACTTTCAGGGGCTGTAATTTTGAATTTAAGAACAGGTTCTAAAAGAGTTGTTCCAATATTTTGCAATCCGTTCATAATTGCCATTGGTGTAGCAATAATAAAATCTCCCGGATTAGAATGCACTTCATGGTCTTCGCCATCGATAAGTGTAATTTTTATATCGGTAACTTCCCATCCTTTTATGCCTTGTTCTAAAGCTTTTGGAATAGTTCTTTCAATTTCGTTTTGGTATTTTTTATGTACCTTATCAACACTAAGCTCCGATTTGTAAACTACTCCTGAACCAAGTTCGCCCGGCTCGATTAAAAATTTTATTATTGCCCAACAAGGCTTTGGCATCCAATAACGCTCGTAGCCTTCGCCAATATTTGTTGGTGTTTCTTTATAAATAACTGTAGGATCTTCAAATTCGGCTTTAATATTAAATCTATCTTCTAATATAAATTTTAATATTTCTATCTGTATCCAGCCCATAATTTTAATAATAAGCTCTTGTTCGTCTTTAAGCCATTTAAAGTCAAGCAATGGATCTTCAATAGATAATATTTGAAGTGCTTCGGCCAATTTTGCATAATCTTTATCATCAACAGCCTTTACCTGAACATCTAATAATGGTTGATTTCTCGGCACATAATCAGAAATATCATCTAACAATCCCAAAATATCGCCAACATTAGCTTGAGAAAACCCACTTACGGCAGCAATTTCTCCGGCTAACAATTCTTTTAAATCAGAATATTTTTCTCCTTCGATAAATTTTATTTGATTAACTTTTTCTTCTATATTTTGTGTTCGATTTAAAACCAAATCTTTTGCCGATATTTGTCCACTGAATAAACGTACATGAGCTAATCGCCCAAGCAAATTATTGTGAGATATTTTAAAAACAATCCCTGATAATTCATTATTGACATTACTTTTTGGAGCAGGCAATAGTTCTACAACAGAGTTCATTAATTCATCAATTCCGACATTGTTTTTTGCCGAGCCAAATAGCACCGGAAAAATTATAGCTTCAATGCATTGTTGTTTAATTGAATTTAATATTTCTTCATCGGAAAAGGTAAGGTCATTCAAATATTTTTCGAGCAAATCGTTATTATTATTTGCTAAATTTTCTAATAAATCGGTATTATTTATTGATAATATAATTTTCTGATTAGAACTTCCAAAATTTTCAATCTCTTGAATAGGAACAATCGATTTTTTAAGATTATTTTTTAATTCATCTATAATAAATTCAATATCTACCCCTTCCCTATCTATTTTGTTTACAAAAATTAATGTAGGTATATTAAGTTTTCTAAGGACTTTCCAATAATTTATTGTTTGTGCCTGAATACCATCGGCAGCAGAAATAATTAATATTGCTCCATCGACAGCTCTTAGCGAACGCTCTACTTCTCCTGCAAAATCGGCATGACCGGGAGTATCTATTAAATTAATTAAATACTCGTTCCATTTAAAAGATATTGACGACGAAAATACAGAGATTCCTCTTTTGCGTTCAATACTGTTAAAATCGGTTTGAGATGTTCCTTTATCTACACTTCCTTTTTCTCGAATTGCTCCGCTTTTAAAAACAAAATGCTCTGTAACACTGGTTTTCCCGGCATCGACATGAGCCACAATAGCTATATTACGTATTTTTTCTATATTCACTTTTAAGATATTAATTAAAAAAGACTATCCAAAAAATAAAGTTCCAAGCTATTTCTGTCATATTGAGCGAAGTTGAAATATCTCATTTTCAACTAATATATCAACTTCGCTGAGCTCGTTTCACTTGGTTCTTCGACTTCGCTCAGAATGACAATAATCTGGACTTTTTGGATAGTCTTTTTAATTTACATTGCAATTATACAAAGAAAATTATATCAATAAAAAATTATTAAATTACTTCTATGTTACTTTGTTCTTCTTTATATCTTAATTTAAAATATAATACTATAGAAAATATTGCTGTAATCGGGTAAGTAATAGCAGATACAAGGGCATTTAAAACAATTGTCCAAATTCCAATATCGAAATTTCTTGTATTAAATATATCCATAAAACTATGAGTATCGGTAATGTTACCAAAAAATATAAATATAAACGGAATTGTAACAATTGCTGTTATAACTAACGATACTAATATCATAATAGTAACATAAAGGACTAAACTTCCTAGAGCAGGCCAAAAATCTTTATGAACAAGCTGAAAACCTCGTCCAATTGTTTCGAAGGCATTTTTTTCTTCAACAACTAAAATTGCTCCACCCGGAATTAATACTGTTCCAAAATATAATGCTACAGCAAACATTCCAATAATAAAAACAATAACTCCGGCCATCATTCCTACAACAAGCATAACTGTTGATATTACTAGAAAAAATAACATATGAAGAAAATATTTCTGCACTGTTTCCGACAATAAATCTACATGTTTTATGCTTTTATCAATATCTGTTTTATACAATAGATTAATTAAAAAGGCATTTAACAAAGCATAAACCGAAAAGGTAACAATAACTAAAATCGTTATTTTACCACCTGATCCTTTTAATAATGATTGAACATTCTCAGGATTGATATTTTGAAATACTTCGTCTAAACCTATATAATATGTAATAGCTTGAACAAAAAGCAAAGCAATAAAACTATACAAAAAAAGAGATTTAAAATTTTTTATATATAACTTATATGTTGCCGACAGAACTCCATCAATATCCATTTTTCTGAACAAACTGTGTTGTTTAAAATCTAACATAGAATTATTTTTTATATTTGCATTATTTAATTGCCTAAATTTAGTAATTTTATTACAAAATACGGGCATCATATATTTTATAATGAGCAAAAATTTTGCAAAAGATAAACAGTATTATAAGTTTTGCCTTTATGGATTCTTAAAAAATCTACGATTCTTTGAACCCTTTCTTATTCTTTTTTTTCTAGAAAAAGGAATTGTTTTTTTTCAGATTGGAATTTTATATAGCATTCGAGAAATCGGAAGAAATATTTTAGAAATCCCCAGTGGCATAATTGCCGATGCTTTTGGACGTAAGAAATCAATGATTTTTGCTTTTAGCACATATATTATCTCATTTATAATTTTTAGTCTAGGCTCAAAATTTTACTTATATATTATTGCAATGATATTTTATTCTATGGGCGATGCTTTTCGCACAGGAACACATAAAGCAATGATATTTGAATATCTTAAAATAAAAGGGTGGAAAAATCAAAAAATACATTACTATGGACATACTCGTTCGGCATCGCAAATAGGCTCGGCAGTTTCGTCAATTTTAGCTGCATTACTTGTTCTGTATACCGGAAAATATAGTCTTATTTTTATTTTTTCAACTATTCCATATATTCTCGATCTTATTTTAATGATTTCGTACCCAAACGTTTTAAACGGAGAAATTAAATCGATTTATTTTTCAGATATAAGAAATAATTTTAAAACAATACTCCATGATTTCTTTTTAAGCTTTAAACAAAAAAAGATTATAAAAGCCATTGGAAATTTATCGGTTCATAGTAGTATTTTTAAAACTACAAAAGATTACTTGCAAGCAATTATTTATTCATTTACCCTAAGCATCCCCCTTCTTCCGAACCTCAATAACAATAGAAAATCTGCAATATTTATTGGTATAATATACTTCATTATATTTATCCTAACATCGTGGATATCGAGAAAATCGGGAGTATTTGCCGACAAAATGAAATCTATAGAAAAGCCTCTAAATTTAACTTTAATAACCGGTTTCGTATTATTATTACTTTCCGGAATATGCTATCATTATCAGTTTTTTACTTTCTCTATAATCTTTTTTTTAGGAATTCATTTAATAGAAAACTTACGCAACCCAATAGGAGTAGCATATTTAAGCGATATGTATTCTGAAAACATCTTGGCTACAGCACTATCAGCTAATTCGCAGGCAAAAAGTATTATAGCGGCCATTTTTGCCCCCATAATTGGATATCTAGCCGATTCGTTCGATATAGGAATTGCGTTAAGCATTGTTTCTGTTTTTCTAATTATTCTTTATCCTATTTTACAAATTAAAAAAAGCTAACAAAAACAAAATTTCGAATAACAATACTTCAAACCAAATTTTGTATTATTCATTAAATACTAAAGCCTTCCGACTTTACAGAAAACTATTATTGGCATATATTTATTTCCCCCATTATATTTTAGTTTAATTATTTGATATTTATATAACAAATCTCTATTTTTACCTACCTGTACCTACTAGTATATTTTGTGTCATGAATAGAAATATTATAAATATCGACAATTCAATAAGAATTCCAAAGTACAAACAAATAATCAATTCTGTTTTATTTGCTATTGAAAACAAACTAATAGTAAAAGGCGACCAAATTCCATCGATTAACGAAATCAGTAAATTACACAATCTATCAAGAGATACTGTAATGACAGCCTTTAATAAACTGAAAGCACAAGGCATAATAAAACCAATTCGTGGAAAAGGCTATTATATAAACAGCACCGATATAAAAAGAAAAGAAAACATTTTTCTTCTCTTCGATGAGTTAAATGCATTTAAAGAAATACTTTATAATTCGTTTATTAAACATATAAAACAAGATGCTACAGTTGATATATATTTTCACTATTTTAATAAACGTATTTTTAAAAGTCTCATAAATCAAAATATCGACAAATACACTACTTACGTGATTATGCCGGCAAATTTTACAGGAATTTCCGAGACAATAAGTAAAATAAAAAACAGCAAAATATTTATTCTCGACCAAGCTAATGCTGAATTAATTAATCAATATCCGGCACTTTATCAAAATTTCGAAAACGATATCTATAATTCATTATTATCTGGAGAAAAATTACTTAAAAAGTACAAAACTCTAATAATGATTTATCCCGGAGGGAAAGAACCAAAAGGACAAAAAGATGGGTTTATTAATTTTTGCATAAAGAGAAATTTTAAATATAAAGTTATTCAAAATCCCGAAGAGCGTGATATTCAAAAAGGCGATGTTTACATTATCCCTAACGATATTGATTTAGTTACTATGATAAAGAAAACTCGCAAACTAAATTATACTATTGGTAAAGATATTGGAATAATCTCGTACAACGACACACCATTAAAAGAAGTTGTTGGAACAGGAATTACCACAATATCAACCGATTTTAAATTAATGGGAAAAACTCTAGCCGAGATAGTATTAAATAATATTAATAAAAAAATTGAAAATCCGGCATCATTAATAATTCGAAAATCATTATAAATGTTACAGTTATGAAAAATATATTATTTCTATTACTTGCACCTGTTTTACTGTGGTCGTGTACACAAAAAATCGAAACTGCAAAAGATTACCCTGTTAAACCTGTATCTTTTACCGATGTAAAATTTACTGATAATTTCTGGCTTCCGCGCTTAGACACAAATAGAATAGTTACAATTCCGTACGATTTTAAAAAGTGTGAAGACACTCACAGAATAGACAATTTTGCCATTGCAGGCGGCTTACAAAAAGGGTCATTTGTTGGAATCAGATATAACGATTCTGATGTTTTTAAAGTAATAGAAGGAGCATCGTACTCTTTAAAAATTCATCCCGATACGATATTAGAGAAATATCTCGACGATTTAATCTTCAAAATTGCGGCAGCACAGGAAAATGATGGTTATTTATATACATGTAGAACAATAAATCCCGACAGTTTACCATCGCACACCGGAACAACAAGATGGTCGCAATTAAAAGACAGTCACGAACTATATAATATAGGACATATGTACGAAGCTGCAATTGCTCACTATCAAGCAACCAGAAAGAAAACATTTTTAAATGTTGCTATTAAAAGTGCAAATCTAATTAATACCGTTTTTGGTCCAGGCGAGAATCAATTACATGGAGTTCCCGGACATCAAGAAATAGAAATTGGCTTAGTAAAACTATACAGAGTTACAGGTGATGTTAAATATTTAAACCTTGCTAAATATTTCTCAGATCAAAGAGGAAATACTAAAGGACATGAACTATATGTTTATGGTGAAAATGGAACAAATAAAATATATACACAAGATAATATACCAGAAGTTGAACAAACCGAAGCAGTAGGACATGCTGTAAGAGCAGCATATATGTATTCGGGAATGGCCGATATGGCAGCCCTTACAAACGATAAAAGATATAATACTGCAATCAACAAATTATGGAATAATGTGGTTTCGAAGAAATTATATATAACCGGTGGTATTGGAGCAAAATATTCGGGTGAAGCATTCGGTGAAAATTACTATTTACCAAACCTAAGTGCATATAACGAAACATGTGCAGCTGTTGCCAATATGCTTTGGAACCAAAGAATGTTTCTTTTAAATGCCGAAGCAAAATATATTGATGTATTAGAAAGAACTCTTTATAACGGATTTCTTTCGGGAGTATCTATTCATGGCGATAAATTCTTCTATCCTAATCCTCTCGAATCTGATGGCAGTCACCAAAGAAAACCTTGGTTTAGTTGCTCTTGTTGTCCTACAAATGTTGCTCGATTCTTACCTTCATTACCAGGATATGTATATGCTCATACCAATAATAATTTATTTGTAAACTTATATATTGGAAATAATGCTGTTATAAATATGGATTGCGGTAAAATAAACATTTCACAAAACACTAATTATCCATGGACAGGAGATGTAAAAATCAATATTGATCCTGAGACTCAATCAAAATTCACTGTCTCTTTAAGGATTCCCGGATGGGCTCAGAACAAACCTGTTCCATCTGATTTATACTATTATATGAATACAATAAACAAACAAGCCGTAATTAAAGTTAATAACGAGAAAATTGATTATTCTATAAAAAAAGGCTATGCTCAAATAAACAGACAATGGGAAAAAGGTGATATTATAGAAGTAACTTTCCCTATGTCGATACGAAAAGTTCTAGCAAATAAAAAAGTTATTGAAGACAATTATAAATACTCACTTGAACGCGGCCCTATTGTATACTGTGCCGAATGGCCTGATAACGAAGGAAAAGTAAGAAATCTTTTATTAGATAAAGATGCTAATTTTACTTATGAATATAAAAAAGATTTAATTAATGGAGTTAACATTATAAAAGGAACATGCGAATCGCTGTCGATAGATAAATCGGACAATTCTACCATAACAAAAGAGAAGAACTTCATTGCTATCCCATATTACGCTTGGGCTCACAGAGGAAATGGAGAAATGACAGTTTGGCTACCTTATGAAGCATCAGCAGCAAACCCAACTCTTCCACCAACAATTGCATCGAAAAGTAAAGTTACAGCATCATATATTCACGATCAGATTCTAGCTGTTAACGACCAAATGATTCCTAAAAATTCGAACGATAACACAATTCCACGATTAACATTCTGGGATCACAAAGGAACTACCGAATGGGTGCAATATAATTTTAACGAAGAAAAAATAATAAGCAATATTCATATATATTGGTTCGACGATAGTCCAAACGGAGAATGCAGAATTCCAGAAACATGGAAAATAAAATATCTTAAAAACGGGAAATGGAAAGAAATATCGAAACATGGCAAATACCCTGTTTTAAAAGATGAATTTACTACTATTGAAATTTCTTCGATAAAAACAAAATCGATAAGGTTAGAAATTAACCTACAAGAAAATTTCTCGGGAGGTATTCTTGAATGGAAACTTGATTGAAAAATTATTTTTTAACAGTACCGTAGGTACGACAACATGGCAGTAAATTGATAAATATTTGATTATAAGTGCCGTAGATACGATATTATGAAATAATTATGGCAAATACATATACCCAAATCAATATCCATGCAATATTTTCGGTAAAAGGCAAAGAAAATATTTTATCAAAAAAATTTAGAAATGATTTATTCAGGTACATTTCAGAGATTTTAAATAATAACAAACAATTTTCTATTGCTGTAAATGGCTATAAAGATCATGTGCACATATTTTTTGAATTACATCCAACAATAGCATTATCTGATATAATTCGAATTGTTAAAACCAATTCATCAAAATGGATTAATAAAAATACTTTTGTAAAAGGTAAATTTTCATGGCAAGAGGGTTATGGAGCTTTTTCGTATTCGCGTTCTCAACGGAACAATGTAATACAATACATTATAAATCAAGAAAAACACCATGCAAAAAGAACGTTTAAAGATGAATATTTAGAATTGTTAAAAAAATTTGAAATTGAATTTGATGGCAATTACGTATTTGAATTTTATGATTAATTTATTAAAACCATAAAATATAATATCGCACCTACGGTGCTACTGTGGCATATTTTACTCACAATATTCCATATAGAAACTTAATTTTTAATATTATGACAAGAAATATTTTAAAATACACATTAGTCTTTTTATTAATATTAGTCTTTTCTTGTAAACAAGAAAGCAAAACCAACATTATGAAGAAGAAATTAAAAACTTTTATTCTATCGAATAATAATAATTGTTCTGTTGAAATCACAAATTTCGGAGCAAAAGTAATGTCGATTAATGTTCCCGATAAAAATGGGATTATAGATGATGTTGTACTAAGTTACGATACTCCCGAAGAATATATCAACGGAAATCCATACTTCGGAGCAATAATTGGACGATATGGTAATAGAATCGACAAAGGAAAATTCGTTTTAGACAATACAGAATACTCTCTTGCTATAAATAATGGCAATAATCATTTACATGGTGGCCCGGACGGTTTTCACAATGTAATTTGGGATATTGTTGAATACAAAAACAATAACAAGGAACATTATATAAAATTCAAATACTTTAGTAAAGATGGTGAAGAAGGATATCCCGGTAATTTAACAGTTTTTGTACAATATTCTTTTACCGACGAGAATGAATTAATAATCGATTATAATGCTTCATGCGATAAAAACACAATTATTAATCTTACTCATCATTCATTTTTTAACCTTAAAGATGCAGGGAAATCTGATATTCTTTCACACGAACTTAAAATTTTTGCTAACAGCTTTACTCCTGTTAACAACGAACTTATTCCAACAGGCGAAATTCGTAAAGTAGCCGGAACACCAATGGATTTCACCAAATTTACACCTATCGGCAAAAATATAGAAGATAATTATATTCAACTAAAATATGGCAATGGTTACGATCATAATTGGGTTTTAAATAAAAAATCAGACTCGCTAAGTTTGGCAGCTATTGTTCGCGAACTCGTTTCCGGAAGAGAAATGAAAGTTTATACAACAGAACCGGGATTACAATTTTATTCCGGCAATTTCCTTGATGGAACAGATATTGGAGAAGACAGTACAAAATACCATCATAGAACAGCCTTCTGTTTAGAAGCCCAACATTTCCCCAACTCTCCTAATCAAAGCAATTTCCCATCGACAATACTAAAAGCAGGAGAAAAATACACTCAGAAAACTATATATAAATTTTCAATATTTAATTAAGTAATTATGAATTTTAGTACAATAGATATAATAGTATTTGCATCGTATCTTTTTCTAATAATTTTTATTGGTTTATGGGTATCTCGAACAAAAAAAGGAGAAAAGAAAAACTCATCCGATTATTTTTTGGCTAGCAAATCACTACCTTGGTGGGCCATTGGAGCATCACTTATAGCTGCAAATATTTCGGCCGAACAATTTATTGGCATGTCGGGCTCGGGATACGTTATTGGCTTAGGCATAGCATCTTACGAATGGATGGCTGCAATAACACTAATTATTGTTGCAAAATTTTTCCTTCCAATATTTCTCGAAAAGGAAATATATACAATGCCACAATTTTTAGAAGTACGATTCGATAACAGGGTAAGAACAAGCCTTGCCGTTTTTTGGATATTAGTTTACGTATTTGTAAATCTTACCTCGGTTCTTTATTTAGGTGCATTAGCTTTACATACAATAATGGGAATAAAATTGATATATGGAATAATTGGACTGGCTCTTTTCTCGGCTATCTATTCTATCTATGGGGGCTTAAAAGCAGTGGCATGGACAGATGTTGTTCAGGTTATCTTCTTAGTAGGTGGTGGATTAGTAACATCGTATTTGGCTCTCGACTATTTAGGTGGTGACAAAGGTGCTATTTCTGGTTTTAACAATTTACTTCACCTAGCTCCCGAAAAGTTCGACATGATACTAGACAAAACTCATTCGAGTTATCCCGAGTTACCCGGAATTTGGGTAATCCTTGGAGGTATGTGGATTGCAAATATTAGTTATTGGGGCTGTAATCAATACATTATACAAAGAGCATTAGCTGCAAAAAACTTAAAAGAAGCACAACGAGGATTAGTTTTTTCAGGATATTTAAAAATAATTATTCCACTTATTGTTGTTATTCCGGGTATTGCAGCATTTGCACTCCATGCCGACATTACTCGTCCCGACGAAGCTTACCCATGGTTATTAGATACTTTTGTAGGTCCCGGATTAAAAGGCTTAGCCTTTGCAGCTCTTATTGCAGCAGTAGTTTCATCTTTGAGCTCGATGATAAATAGTACTTCTACAATATTTACTATGGATATTTATAAAAATTATTTTAACAAAAATGCTTCTGAAACTAATTTGGTAACAACCGGACGAATTACAAGCGGAATAGCATTATTAATAGCTGTATTGGTTGCTCCACAACTTGTAACTCTAGAGCAAGCTTTTCAATTTATTCAAGAATTTACCGGTTTTGTCAGTCCGGGTATTGTAGCAATATTTATTGTAGGATTATTTTGGAAACGAGCAACATCAAACTCTGTTCTTTGGGCTGCAATTACAACAGTCCCATTATCGTTTGCTTTTAAATTTCTAACCCCACAAATGGCATTTCTTAACCGAATGGGATTTGTATTTTTAATTTTACTATTTATAATAATAGTTATTTCGTTAATAGAAAGCAAAACAGATGATCCTAAAGGAATAAAAATAAATAAAAAATTATTCCATACAGGCAATAAATTCAATATTGCTTCAATAGGAATATTAATTATTCTTTCGGTATTATATACATTATTCTGGTAAATGAAATTTATGCTTAAAGACAAAGTTTATATACAATTTAAAAAAAGATTCGAAAACGAACCAATATTAATAAAATCGCCGGGAAGAATAAATCTTCTCGGCGAACATACCGATTATAACGACGGTTTTGTTCTTCCTGCAGCAATAGACAAATATATTTATTTAGCAATAAATAAATCAACAGATAATAATTGTAATATATTTTCTATAGATTTTAACAAATCGACTTCGTTTAAAACAAATCAACAAAACAAATCGGAGAAACATTGGGCAAATTATTTGCTTGGCGTTGTTAACGAGATTATTAAAAGAGGAAAAGATATTGGAGGTTTTAATCTTGTATTTGGTGGCAATATTCCTATTGGCGCAGGATTATCATCATCTGCTGCTTTGGAAACAGGTCTTGCTTTTGCTTTAAATAAATTATTCGACTTACAATTTAGCTCAATCGAGTTAGTAAAAATTTCACAAGACGCAGAAAATAATTTTGTAAATGTAAATTGTGGAATAATGGACCAATTTGCAGCTATAATGGGCAAAAAAAATAATTTTATTAAACTAGACTGTCGTAGTCTCGAATATAAGTACTTTCCTTTCGAAACAAACAATTACAAATTATTGTTATGCAATAGTAATGTAAAACACAATCTGATTGATTCTGAATACAATAAGCGAAGACAAGAATGTGAAAATGGCGTAAAATTTTTAAATAGTAAATTTTCACATATTACACACTTACGTGATGTTTCAGAAGAACAAATAAACCAATACAAATTAGAATTACCAAAAAGCACTTACGAAAAATGTTCGTATGTAATTCGCGAAAACTCAAGACTTACACAAACATGCAAGTATTTAAATAACAACAATCTGAAAGCTGTTGGAAATTTATTGTACGAAACACACGACGGACTAAAAAATAGTTATAAAGTAAGCTGTAAGGAATTAGATTTTCTTGTCGATTATACAAAACAATACACCGAAATATTAGGCTCACGAATGATGGGTGGTGGCTTTGGCGGTTGCACAATTAACCTTATAGAAAACGATTTTGTTGAAATATTTACTGCAGATATTTCAAAAGCATATAAAAATAAATTTAATATTATTCTCGAATTCTATAACATTAATATTGTTAATGGAACCGAAATTATTAGCCATTAGAAAAATCTTCTTTTATGTCGAATATAATTATTCCATACTAAATATTAATTTAATAAACATTCTATAAACAATACCCAATTATCAATAAGCAAGTAAAAAATACGCATAATTCATCTTAAACTCTTATTAAATATATTAAACTAATTTTGCGTTAGAAATCTTTGCTACGTTTTTCTTTGCAAAATATCTAAAGCTTAAACATGCTAATAAATAGTAAATTACACATTGAACTATTAAAAATAATAATTCAAATTTCACATCCTGAATAGCGACTCCCATTGTTCTTATTCTTAAAAATGCAGGAACCATTGTTGTACTTGGAAATATATGTGCAATAAAATACAATACTTTTGGAAGCGATGATACCGGCCACGATAATCCTGTTAAGAATAATACAATAGGCGAAAGAAACACTAAAAATATTATAGAATTTTCTCTTTTTCGGAATAACATAGAGATTGTTAAACCAAAGAAAATAACTGAGAATAGAAATGGGACAATCAACATAAATATATTTAATAAACTTCCTTTATCGGGAAATCCAAACCAATCGTAAATCCATATTAATGTTATAACAATATTAACTATATAAATTGTGAAGTATGCTAATCCTTTTCCCATAATAACAGAGAATACTCCATTTCGCAACATTACTCCCGGAACTATTAATTTATTATTATTTTTCTCTCTACCCGATCCACCAATCATCCCGATACCAATCAATAAGGTTTGTTGCAAAATAATTATAATTATTCCCGGCATTACAAACGAACCATAAGCTGCCGACGGATTATACAGATTAAAGAATTTTGTATTTAAGGGGTGCTGTTGTTGTACTGCCTGATTAAACGAGCTTCCCGAAGCCATATTTCTTTTTATCTCTACACCACCGGAAAATGTTCCTAATGCTTTTAATGCAGCATTCATTGTTTCTTTATAAATCAGGAAGTACCCTGCATCGCAATAAATATCAACACTAGCTTGTTCTCCTTTATAAATATTTTTCTCGAAATCAGAAGGCAACAACACTATTCCATTTACTTTCCCATCGTTGAATAATTGCTTTGCTTCAGTCAAACTATTTGAATTAGCATAAATATGTACTTGTTCTGTTTCATCAATCATTCTCGACAATACTCTGCTCCCTTGCGTATGATCTAAATCGACTATAGCAATAGGAATCTCTCTTAATACATTGTTTTTATATCCTATCGAATATACTAATGTATATGCAATAACAGCAATGAATAAAATCAACATAGCCCCCCCATCAGAAAACATTGCCTTTAATTCGTTTTTATATGATGTTATGGTTATTTTTAAACCTGTAATTATACTATTCATTTCTTCTTTTTTTATTCTTTACCCCAATATTTACTATTACAAAGCTTTGTCTTCATACCTTTAAACGATAAAATTCCTAGTATAATAAATACTACTAATATAAAAAACTGTGGAATAATTTCAATTATCGGTTCGTTTCTCAAACTTTGACTTATTAATATTTTAAGCCAAAATGTATATGGAAATATCCACGAGAAAATTTTAGCAATAATAGGCATTCCCATAGTAGGAAATGTTAAACCCGAAAATGTTAATGCCATCATAGTATAAGCACTTCCTAAGGATAAAGACAATCGCATATTTGATGTAATATTCAAAAACAAAACTGCTAAAAGTTGATATGCAATAATTAATAATAATTCTGAAAATATTATAACAAATAAACTACCTGTTAATGGTGTACCTAAAACCGAAAACAATAAAAAATTCATAAACATTACGTTAGCAAAAAACAATAATGTGTATGGCAAAAATTTCCCTACAATAGCAACAGTTACACTATCTTCGGCTGTTTTCATAAGTTCTCCGGCTGTTCCTTCTTTCAATTCTTGACCTAAAGCATATACCGAACCTAAAAAAATAAAAACCACAGCCATTAGTGGCAATATGCCCAAAGTAAGAAAATAAGAATAGTTTGTGTAAGGATTAAATAACAAATGAGCATTTATATTAATAGGTACAGCACGCGCTATAGCCTGTTTTTGCGTAAACCCTTTTTTTATATTTGTTTGCACTTTTATTCCTGCCGAAATTGCAGCTAAAGTTTTATATAAACCAGCCTTAAGAATACCGCCTTTTACAACATTTGTATTGTTAATATATACAGCTACAGAAGACGAACCTCCGGAAAGTATTTTTTCTTCGGTACCTTCAGGAATAACAACTATTGCATCAATTTTACCCTTATTCATAAGTTTTTTTGCATCGTTTACCGAAGCCAACTTATATTTAATTTCCGCTGTAGAAGTTGCATCTACTTGTCGCAAGATATTTCTCGATAACGAGGTATTATCTAAATCAACAGTAGAAATAGGTACATTTCTAACAACGCCATCGGAAAACATCCACATTATTGTTAAATAAGCAATAACAGGTGCTATAAGTGTAATAAATAGCAATATCCAGTTTTTAGAGATTCTTTTTATCTCTCTTTTAATAACATTGGTAAATGCTGAATAATAAAATCTTTTAAGCATTCTATTCTTTCTTTAAAATCAATAACAGAGTATAGTTCAATATTATATCAGAAATATTTAGCCTCTACTTTTTACTTTATCCCAATTAACTAAAGCACTCATTCCGGGACGCATTCCTTCTACTTTTTTTACAGGAACAGCATGTACTTCAAATGTTTTCATATCGAAATCGCCCGAAGTTTTAGTTGCTGTATGTGTGGCATAATCGCCCAAAGCATTAATATACGTAACTTTTAAATCTATTTCTTTCATTTTAAATGCAGGAAATCGAGCCGGAATAATATCTCCTTTTTTAATATCTGCAAGTAAATCTTCGGTTAAATTAAATACAATCCAAACATCATCTAAATCAACAATTGTAATAATTGGGTATCCTGCAGGGATAAGCTCACCTCTTTCGGCTAAAATATTACTTATCTCACCATTAATAGGAGCAAATATTTGAGTTTCGCTAATATATGAATTTATTTCTACCAAAACTCCATCAGCCTGATGTACAAGAGCTTGAGCAGCGCTTTTATCTTCATCTCTTGCTCCTTTTAATGCTTTCTCGTAAACCGATTTAGCAGCTTTTTCTGTCTCAACAGCAGCTTTCATTTTAGTTTCTACTTCGTCTTTCTTTTGTTCCGAAACAACACCATCATTATATAAATTATTTACCCTACTGAATGTTTTTTTTGTAAATTCTGCTGCAGCTTTAGCTTTTTGCCAAATATTAAAAGCTGCCTGAATATCTTCAGCACGAGCACCATTCTCGGCTTTAATATGTTGTGCTTCAGCAGCTGATCTTACTGCTTCGGCTTGCATTTTTTTTGCGGCTAATTCCGGACTATTAATTACAAAGAGTAAATCCCCCTTTTTTATGTCTTGTCCCTTATAAACAGCAAGACTATCTATTCGTCCTACAATTTTTGATGCTACTTTTATTTGCGTAGCGTCAACTTCTCCTTGTATTTCTTGTGGCACAGGTTTACTTAATATATAAATAGTGTATCCTATAAATCCTAACAAGGCAACTATTGATAATGCGATAATATAATTTCTTGATTTATTCATTTTGATAATAATTTAAAATATTTTAATAATTTTCGTATTTGGCATTGTTATTTTTCTGATAATTTTCAAATTCATCTGAAAGTCCCGAGAAATAAAGAAGCTTCGATAATGAAACATCGTAATTATAAATTACTTGTAAACGCTCGATTTTTACTTTTGCAAGAGCTAAACTTGCATCCGACACTTCTGTAGTAGTTGCCATTCCTTCTTTAAATGCTTTTTCTCGCACCCTATTATACTCGTTAGCAAACTCAAGAGCCGACTCTAATTCGTGTAATTGTTCTAAATACATATTTATTTCCTGATAATATTTTGTTATTGCGGTTTTAATATCAGAATCGGCTTTATTGTAAAAATTATCTACCAGTTTTTGACGAAATTTTGCAGCATTTATTTTTCTTGCAGTCGATACTCCACTAAAGATATCCCACTTCATTGTTACACCAACTAAATATTCAGGCACATATGGAGACAAATCCTTATTCAAAATATCATAAGTCCCTATTGCTGCAATTGTAGGATAAGCTTTCGATTTTTCGACTTTATATCCTTGATAAGCCAACTCTTTTTTCTTTTCAATTTTTTGAAGTAAAGGACTCTTTTCTTCAGCATTATCCCAAAAATATTGAATATCTTCAATCTTTTCGAGATAAAATAAATTTGAAACAGGAACAATATCAACATTCTCTTTTATAGCCATAGTGTTAATAAGTGCATCGTTAAGAATATCTAACTGACGCAATATTTTTTTATATTCTCTATTGGCTTCGCTTGAATAAACCTTAGCATGTAAATATTCGGCCTTTGCAATAAGCCCTTGACTCATCATTTTCTCGGCATCGCTTAAATGAGTCTGCATTGTTTCCTTAACGTCGGCACGAATTTTTTTTGCATTATACGAAAGTACAAGTGCATAATATCGTTCAACCAATTCGCTAGTTAACTCAAATTGTTTCTGCTTATTTTCTACCTGAGCTTCTTCAACTTTAATTTGTGCAGCTTTATTGGCAGCTATTATTTTTCCTCCTGTAAAAATTGGTTGAGTAAAAACTGCATTTATATATCCAAATTGTTTTTTCTGAATCATTTTATCCCATTCTGCAGAATTTATCTGATTCAAGCCTTCAGCTAATTGCCCACGCACGGCCTGTGTCGAAAGCTCATCGGTTAAAATTGGCATAAACCCCGATGTATTAGGGTCGGGATTAGGAACACCTGAAAACTCGCCAAAATTACTTAAAGCACTATAAATTGGTGTAATAGCATCTTTTACAGGATTAAGATCGAGACTTAAATCTTCCGACATAAAAACATAAGAAGCATTTAACGAAAGCTTGGGAAAAAACAAACCACGTGCAGCCTTTAGTTCTTCTTCTTTTTGCAAGGTATTGTATTCAGCCTGTTTAAGAACATAACTGTTTTGATTTGTTACTTCTAAAGCTTCTTCAAATGTTAATTTATTTGTGCTACCTGTTTTTTCTTGACCATATGTTACTTTCGACATATAAATCAGAAAGCACATTCCTACTACAAACACAATTCTCTTCATAATTTTTTCCTTAATATTTTAATGCATTTATACAAAAATTTGTTAATCTTGAAATATCGGTTTTAGTCCATGTTTTATTTCCGAAAAAATTTTTCATTTTCATATTAATAAATTCAATAGGATAAATAATAGTCATTAAAAAAATTTCTTCTTCGGTAACACTCTTATTTATATCATTATTTTCTATTCCCATTTGAAGAACTTTATAACTTAAACTTTTTATTTCCTTTCTTTGTTCATCAGATACTTGAAAGTTATAATCGTGCATAAGAACATGAATAAACTTTATATGCTCAGGATTATCCTTTGCTATTTCAAATATCTTTTTATATAATCTTTTAATTATTTCTTTTACATCGTTACAAGAATTAATAAATTTCTCTAGCATTTCAACAAGAACATTAATTCTACTATACAAAAGATCTATAATTAAATCTTGTTTCCCATTATAGTATCGATACAAATAACCCTCTGCTACATTTGCTTCTTTCGCTATTGCAGAAATAGACGCTCCCCCATAACCTTTTTGAACCACAAGTTCTAGGGCGACTTTCTTAATGCGTTGCATTTTCGATTCATCAACAATTCTTGACATAATTAATAATTTTACCTGAATGAATACTCATTCATTTATTTTGGTGCAAATATAATTTAATTATCTAACTAAAAAAATATTTTATGAAAAATTTAGACTATTTTTAAAAATTATTCGAAATGAGCTTTATGTAGCATTGATACGAGATGATTGCTCTGAAGAAAAATACTTAACTATCTGATTCTTAAAAAAACATATTAACACCTAAACCTAATGAGTAAATTTTATTACTTCTTTCTCCTTTAGCAATTATATTACAAAAACTATAATATGCTAATGTATTAACTTCAATATACGCTTCTATAAAAGAAAAGTATCGTTCATCTTTTAAACTAAATTTCGATTTCGCCCCTGCATTTAAGCATACATAAAAATTGTTTGGAAAATAATAGCCATCGGGATATTTCTCTGGGATTCGTGCAAATGAATTTTGTCCGGGTTCAAGACTAAGAGAAAATCCTAAAATTGGATTTACCTTATATTTTTCAAAAATTACAAATTTGTATAAACTAAATGTATTTTTAAATGTAAAAGTATGAATTTTAGCGTTCCCCTTACTTTCAGGAACAAACCCATAAAGAAAATCTGTTTGAACTATTTCGTTCCACCATCCGTACCCTGCTCCTATAGCAAGAAAACCAATATTCCCCGCATATTGCATTTTTATATAATCAGGTTTCAACCATTCTTGTTTTTGCTCTTCATCTTTCTGAAAATTATCAAGAGCGTAAGCACTCTCAAAAGAATAAAAAATTACACCAACTACTAATAATATCTTTTTAAACATTTTCACTTCTTTAATACTTAATAAATTCTACAACAATATCATTGGCTACAGTAACAACTGAGTATTCTTCATCCTTAATATCATTTCCAACCAAATATTGTATTTCGTCGTTATAATACTCACTATATTCTCTACTATGCGTATGTCCATGAATAGATAAATTAATATTATATTTACTCATTAACTTAGTATATTTTTCTTCGCTTTTCTCATCGAATTGCGAAGAAAAAGGAGGAATATGACAAACAACAAATACATTTTGCTGATTTTTGATATTTTCTAATTCGTTTTCTAACCACTCCCAGTCGGGACTTTTATTACTCTCCCAAAATACATCATCCCACATTATAAATAAGTTATTATTATATTCGAAAGTATAATTACTCTTACCATACATTTCTTTATAAATATCTTCTCCGTTAGATCTGTAATCGTGATTCCCAATTGTAGTTAAATACGGTATTTTAAGCTTTTTCATTGTTTCGTGAAATAACTCAAACTCTTTTAAATATCCATGATCAGTAATATCTCCATTAACAATTACAAAATCAATATCGTTTCGTCGATTAACGCTTAGAACAGCCTCGTTCAATTTGTCATAATTAAAATGAGGATCACAAAAAACAGCAAACTTATATTCTGATTTTAAAATTGTATCCATTTCTATAACAGCATTTCTATTTTTTTCACCAATATCTTTATACAAACTTTTAACATTCGCAGCATAAGGGCTATATTCAAATGCATCATCACAACTTACCACAACAATTAGTAAAGAAGACATTAGTATATAGCTTAACTTTTTTACAAAATTCTTCATAATATTTATTTTCACTTTCAATATATTAAATAATACTTATTTCCAACTTCACATTCCGACCATTCGGTTTGCAGCTAATAAAAAAAAATTATTTTCGCACCAGATTATATAATTGCTTTAATGCCTTATCCACGTTCAAATATAAAACATCTAAATTGTCGAAGAACAGAGAATTTAGAACAATTCCATCCTGCAAACACTGAAATTGCTTAGCCACAATTTCACTATCTAAATCGCTTCTAATTTCATCTTTCTTTATTCCATTTTCAAGAACCTTGCTCAAAAAAGAGAACTCATTCCTTTTTACCTCTTCTATTTTACTTCTAAATTCGGGAGCATAATTTACGACATCAAGCATTAATCGAAGATGCCCCATACCCAAACTATTATCACCCATATAACCAGACATTATCTTAGACACCCTTTTTATATTATCGATATACATTTGCATATAATCGAAAAAAGAAACTTCGTGATTAAGTAACATCTCTTTTTCAAATGGCAAAATAGATAAATATAAATTATCAATAGTATCGAAAAACAATTGCTCCTTATTTTTAAAATAATAATAAATACCACCTTTAGATAAGCCTGTAGCATTAACTATCATACTCATACTTACATCTTTATATCCTTTATTTAAAAATAATTTAAACGATACTAATAGAATATGTTCTTTTGTTAAATTCATAAAACAGACCGTTTGGTTTGCAAATGTATTAAGTTTTTTTTAAACAACAAATTTGAGTCCACTTTAAAAAGTCATAAAATTTAAACTCGTTTAGAATGGCCTTTTAAAAAAATTTAATTTGCAATCTAATTTTTTTATACGATTCTAAATACGTTAAATTAAAAATTAACAAAACAAAATCAACAAAAAAGTTAAAATTTTACATTTATTACCATTCTTTTGCTTTTTTGTGTCAAACTACCTGTTATTCGGACAAAGTTTATCCATAAACTTCTCAAAATTGCCCATATTTTATTTTTAAAAATGCTCCTGTATTTAGTTTTATCTTTTCGTAAGTGATAAGCTAATTGAAAAATAGTAGCCTCAACATTGTTGCGTTTGTCCCTTTTTTCTTTAGGTAATTGTTCTACTTGTTTTCTAAGATAATTGCTAAAGATGTGTGTCTGATATATCTTTTTCCCTTTTTAGGCTTGCTAAAATTTATGCCTAAGCACCCTAATTTTTTTAACTATACCTAAAAGTTTTTTCAAAAAAATCCTGCATGTTAATTTGATGCAGGATTTTTCTAAGTTTCAATATTGTGTTATTAATTAATTGTCATTAGTTGCATTTTCAAGTGTTTTCATAATAGTAAATATGAAAATTGATGAAAGTATTAACATCACTACTAATAGAGTAAAGAACTGCCACATATCCCATCCATCCCAAAATGCACCAATTAATCCGGCTAATAAATTACCTATTGCAGTTGAAGCAAACCAACCTCCTTGTGCCATACCTGCTAACTTAGGAGGAGCAACTTTTGAAACAAATGAAATCCCAATAGGGCTATAAAATAATTCTGCAATAGTTAAACTAAAATATGTTCCAATTAACCAAAATGGAGTTACTCTCATAGCATCAGAAACTTCATCATTTGCATTTCCAAAATGAGAACTTGCAATAACCATAATAAAGAAACTTAACCCGGCTAATATTAAACCGATACCTATTTTTCTAGGCGAACTTGGTTCCTTCCCTTTTTTATTTAATTTGGTAAATATTGCAATTATTACAGGAGTAATAAATACTATAAATATTGGATTAAAATGCTGAAATTTAATAGGATTTATAGGCATTGAAGCATCATAACCACTAATAACATAATAAGCAATTGCGGCACCAAGTATTATTAGACCTGCACCAATGAATTTTTTATTTTTACTTCCATTTTTACCAAGAATAAAAATAAAACCAATTATTACTGCTATTATTGGTAATAAAGAACTTAAGTCAAATAAAGTATAAACGGCTGGAGTAACACTTGTTACAGTAAAATCTCTAGCAAATAACGTTAAAGTAAATCCATTTTGATGGAATGACATCCAAAAGAAAATATTAACTAAGAAAAGTAAACCTAATGCAGTAAGTCTTTTTTTAGTTTGTTCTTTAGGTAAGTCAGGAACAATATTTTCTGTTTCAATTTCATCTTTTTTCTTAACAATTTTTAAGTCAACATGTTTGTAATGTTTTCTAAAACCTATAAATATTATAAGTGAAAGTAAAATACTTATTGCAGCAATTCCAAAACCATAATTGTATGATTGACTAACAGATGATATGTAATCAGTACTAAAAGCATGTAAATCCGTAAATGTATAGGCATTTCCAACTATATGTTCTTTTGCTAAAGCAGTAAATTCATCTACCTTATTAAAAGCTTCACCATTATGTAAAAATTCATTTGCAAGTTCCGGAATTTTTCCACTATATGTAAAACCATCAGCTTTCATAATGTAATTATTCATTGCTTCGGCTGCAGATGGTGCAAAAAATGCTCCTATGTTTATTCCCATATAAAACAAACTAAACGCAGCATCTCTAAGTTTTCCAAGTCCACTGCTATCGTATAATCTACCAACCATAGCTTGTAGATTACCTTTAAAAAATCCTGTTCCTACTGAGATTATAGCAAGCGCAAAATATATTCCCTTTAACCCAAACGATGAATTAGAAAGTAGGATGTATCCAATAATCATTAAAATAATACCTAATGTTATTGTTTTTCCAAATCCTAAAACCTTATCGGCCAAGAAACCTCCAATTAAAGGAACAAAATAAATTCCAAATAAAAACGTGCCATAAATACTACCAGCTTCTTTAGCTGACATACCAAATTTAGCTTGTAAAAACAATGTAAATATTGCTATCATCGTATAATAGCCAAATCTCTCACCCATATTTGCAAACAGGAAAACATAAAGTCCTTTCGGATGTCCTTTAAACATAATATATAATTTTAGTTAAAATTTCTTTTTTAAATGAGAAGCAAATATAAAAATCTTTTTAACAGTCGCCAATTTTATATCAAACATAAAGCAAAATAATTGGATAGTGTAGTATTTTTTTAATAAATTAGCAATTACCAGTATCATAACAAATAGAAATTAAATTATGAAGATATTTAATTCATCACAAATTAGAGAAATAGATACTTATACAATAAAACACGAACCTATACAATCTATTGATTTGATGGAACGTGCTGCAACAGCATGTGCCAAATGGATATTCGCTAATAATTTCACAAACAAGACATTTATCTTTTTTGTAGGACCGGGAAATAATGGTGGCGATGGTTTAGTGCTTGCCAGATTACTCTTAAACAAAAGATATAATGTTAGGGTATTTGTTGTAGAATTCTCGACTAGACGTTCTCCCGATTGCTTAACAAATTTAAAACGACTAGAAAATGTTAAAAGAGCAGAATTGCATTATATAAAGGCTGAATCAAAAGACTTTCCTAAATTATCTGATAAGGATATTGTTATTGATGCAATATTTGGCACGGGGCTTACACGAAAATTAGAAGGCTTTGCAAAAAGCATTGTCGAGCATATTAACAACTCCGATGCTAAAGTTATTTCTATTGATATTCCTTCGGGTTTATTTTGCGATAATAATGCAGAAAACGATAAAGACGCAATTATTAAAGCACACTACACTTTAAGTTTTGAATTTCCAAAATTGGCTTTTTTCTTTGCCGAAAACGAAGAATTTGCAGGAAAATGGAAAATATTACCAATTGGCTTACATCAACAATATATTAATTCTCTCGAAACAAATTATTACTACCTAAAACAAAATAATATTAAAAGTAAGTTATATAATCGGAAAAAATTCTCACACAAAGGTAGTTATGGGAATTTATTACTTATTTCGGGAAGCTATGGAAAAATGGGAGCTGCTATATTAGCATCAAAAGCATGCTTAAAATCGGGATGTGGTTTATTAACTACTCATATACCTAAAATCGGATATCAAATAATGCAAACATCATTACCCGAAGCAATGATAAGTATTGATTGGTCGGACATTATTTTTACAGATGTGCCTGATATTGCCAAATACACCCATATTGGAATTGGTCCGGGCATTGGCACAAAACAAAATACACAAAGAGCTTTATTAAATTTACTAGATATTGTAGATAAACCAATGGTTATTGATGCTGACGCAATAAATATATTATCGAAAAATAAAAATGCAATTTTTAAAATTCCTCAGAATAGCATTTTAACACCTCATCCAAAAGAATTTGAAAGAATAACCGGAAAAACTACCGACAATTACTCAAGAAATGAGTTGCAAATAGAATTTGCTGTTAAAAATAAAGTATATGTAGTATTAAAAGGGGCTAACACATCAATTGCCTGTCCCGATGGTACGTGTTACTATAATTCTACAGGCAATCCGGGAATGGCAACTGCAGGTAGTGGAGATGTTCTTACAGGAATAATCTTATCTATACTCGGACAAGGATATACTCCAAAAAATGCAGCATTATTAGGTGTATATATTCATGGACTTGCAGGAGATATAGCTGCTGATATTAATGGGTACGAAGCAGTAATTGCTTCCGACATTATTAATAATATTGGCAAAGCATTTCTTAAACTCAGAAATATAAATTCTACAAACAACTAAGTATGACTTTAAAACAAATATCATATATCTTTAAAATTTCTATTTTAATCTTTTTTCTTACTAATTGTAAAAATACAGAAGAATTAAAAGTTAATAAATTCGATAATACAAATGTGTATTCCGATAATTCCATATTATATGCATTGCCTTTAACTGTATTAAGATTAGATTTCGAAATTATTGAAGAAACTACTATTCCCGGGCCCTATTGCATTTATGCAGAAAAATATATTGGAATAAAGAATGCACCTATACAGGAAACAACAAAATGGGAAATTAATAATATTAACATAGAATCGTATAACGAAATTGACCCATCGGAATTATACATATTCGAACCTGTTGGAAAATTTAAAATAAATATTGATAATCTTAAAAAAAATGGAATTTTAATTCCGTTAAATAGCAGGATTTATACCGAATATAAAACGAATAAAAATATTGTTAAAAAGAAGCATAGTGATATATTATTTACAGATTTAAGCAGTAGTATATATGTAGGATACGAGAAAAACACATATTTTAAAAGAGTTAAAAAAGATTCTTTATATGCAAAAATACCAATTACTGAAACTCGATTAGTAAATAAATCGCTAAAAGAAAAAGCCGAAGAAGCTGCTGCTATAATAATGACAATTAGAAAACGAAGAATAGAATTATTAACAGGCTATGCCGATTTCTTTCCAAATGGGAATTCCTTAGAAACCAACTTAAAAGAATTAAAAAGAATTGAAGATAATTATGTATCATTATTTATCGGGAAAAAACTCAAAACTAAATATAATAAAAGCTATGAATATACTCCCATGATAAAAAATATTAACAAACAAATTGTTCTTTTTCGCTTTTCCGACTCAAAAGGGATAGTACAAGAAAGCGCACTCAATGGTAGAGATATAAAAATTTCTTTAGAAAAGACGGGAATTACTAATGAAATAAATAATTTTTTTGCCGATAAAATAAATCGTATTGGAGCCAATTATAAAAACAAACTATATTATCGTATTCCTGATAATTCTATAATAAAAATTTTTGATGATAAAACAGAAATTGCAAATTGCAAATTTAAAGTAGAACAATTTGGTGTTACTATACCTTTTCCGGCAAAATTTTTAACTGATGACGAATCATTTATTGAATTTTATAAAAATGAGAAGAAATAAATCATTATAAATAGTAAACTATTTTAAAAATACTCTCAAGCTTATTACAACTATACAGTAATATATTTCTTCAGAAATTCTATTTTTCAAACAATTACTAAATTTCGCTATTATGATAAAAAAAATAATACTAATAAGTTTAGTCTTAAGCCTTTTTAATATCAACGCGTTTCCTCAAAAACTCAATAAAAAATTATTAGGAAAATTATCTTATACACAACTACCATCGAACCCATTGCCTGCGAATTACAAATCGTATTATATTGATGCCAAAGGCGCAAACAACGATTTGTCTAGAAGTAATGCTATTGCCGATAAAATAAATATTATAGGTTTTAATAAATCTGATTATTCCAATTCTCAATTTAGTATTATAATTGAAGAATTTCCTTTTCAACAATCAGAAGCTACAGAAAATAAAAAAACAAAAACAAAAAAAGTTGATGGAGAAGAACGGAAGTTTACATTATATTATTACACATCAAAAATTTCGTATCTATATAATTTGAAGATTATTGATAAAAACAAAAACACAATTATAGAGCATAAATTTGCTGGATTCATTGCAATTATGGGTAGCAAATCAAATTCCAGCAGTATTGCATATGAAAAATATAAAGAAAAAAGCAAAACTGTTTCTGATGGCATATTGCCAAAACAAGCCGAAAATATAAATAATTATATAAATAATAATATTGGTTTTCCTATAAAAGAATATTCTGTATCTATATATTTAATTAAACCAAAGAAATACGACTATACAGAATTTAATAGAGCAACCAAATTTTTTACTAAGGGATTAGAAATTGTTCAAAATAACGAAAACAATACTACAGAAGCAGAAAATATTTTAATTCCCGCAATTGAGACATGGACAAATACATTAAAAGAATCGGATATTAATAACAAAAAGGCACGAATTAATAAAAAAATTACTTGTGCTGCGTTATACAATATAGCAAGTTCGTATTTAATTT
>CAZDCZ010000023.1:0-36179 GCA_964504155.1 uncultured Bacteroidales bacterium
GAATTGATGTCTTAGAGAAAGAAATTATAATTAATAGCATCTCAACCACATAATTATTTACCGATGAAAAAAATATTATTATCTCAATTATCCATTTTGTTACTTTTATTATTGTCGCAATCTGCATTTAGTCAATTATTTAACGAAGATTTGTTTAAATTTGGGAAAGCCTTAAATTATGTATCGAATTATTATGTAGATTCTGTTAATAATTCAGAACTTGTTGAAGCTGCACTAGTTGGAATGCTAAAGGATTTAGATCCTCATTCTGTTTATCTGACTAAAGAAGAAGTAAAGAAGATAAACGAACCTTTACAAGGAAATTTCGAAGGAGTTGGTATTCAGTTTAATATTTTAGATGATACATTATATGTTATTTCGCCAATATCCGGAGGTCCATCAGAAAGAGTTGGTGTTATGGCCGGCGACAGAATAATAAAGATTAACGATGAACTTGTTGCAGGAGTGGGGCTCACTACAGAAGGAGTTAGAGAACGATTACTTGGCGAAAAAGGAACTAAAGTAAAAGTTGAAATTAAGCGAAAAGGTGTTAAGACTCTATTACTATTTACCATTATAAGAGATAGAATTCCAATTTTTAGTTTAAATGCGTCTTATTTAGTAGATAACAAAATAGGATATATAAAATTAAATAGATTTTCGTTAACAACTAACAGTGAATTTGTTAAAGCTGCCGAAAAATTGAAAAAAGAAGGTGCAGAATCTTTAATACTCGATTTAAGAGACAATGGAGGCGGATACCTTGAAATGGCTATCCGATTGTCAGACCAATTTCTTAAGGATACGAAAATGATTGTATATACCGAAGGAAATAATGCTCCAAGAACCGAAAGTTATTCAACCGAAAATGGATTATTTGTTAATAGTAATGTCGTTATTTTAATAGATGAAGGTTCAGCATCAGCAAGCGAAATTGTAGCCGGTGCTGTTCAAGATTGGGATAGAGGAATAATTATTGGCCGTCGTTCGTTTGGTAAAGGATTAGTTCAACGCCCACTTATGTTACCCGATGGATCAATGATTAGACTTACAGTTGCAAGATATCATACTCCTACCGGAAGAGTTATTCAAAAATCATACTCCGACGGGATAGAAAAATATTCAGAAGATCTGCTAAATAGGTATAACAACGGTGAATTATTAAATAAAGACAGTATTGCTTTTCCCGATTCGCTGAAATATTATACTCTTAATAGCAAAAGAATTGTATATGGAGGAGGAGGAATAATGCCCGATATATTTGTTCCTATCGATACTAGTGCTTATTCGAAGTATTATAGTAAGTTAATTAGGCAAGGTGTTATTAATATGTTCATTCTCGATTATATCGATCAAAACAGAAAACAAATTGAAAGAAAATACCCTACGTTTAAAAAATATAACAAAAACTTTGAAGTTACAGATAAGATGATAGATGAATTATTTGTTTATGCAGAAAATGATGGAATAACGAAAAATGAAGATGAGAAGGATGATATCTCTATTAACGATATAAAATTGTTGCTAAAAGCATTAATAGCTAGAGATATATGGGATATGAGCGAATATTTTCAGATTGAAAATCAAAACGATAATGGTTTTTTAAAGGCTGTAGAAGTACTTGAAAATTGGGACAAGTATAAAAGCATATTAGAGAAATAGTAATTTAAGTTGCAATAAATAAGTGTTTTGTGAATGTCTTTCAGTAATTTAGAATAAATAACAACTGTTTGTTTTAATTAGTACAACTATTGACACAATGATTAATATCTTAATTTGTACACTATTAAAAATTTACTAATTAAAATTTAGGAAGAAAAAATTAAATAATGATTCAACAAGTTTTGTTATGGGTAAGCAATAATTATATTGAAGTTTTAGGAACCGTATTTGGTTTATTTTATATTTTATTATCGATAAAACAAAATATTTGGTGCTGGCCATTCGGTTTAGTAACATCGGCAATTTATATTTATGTATTTTTTATAACAAAGTTTTATGCCGACATGGGCTTACAAGTATATTATATTTTTGCTAGCATTTATGGTTGGTATAATTGGCAACATGGGAGTAAAAGTAAAAAACAAAACGATTTAAAATTGTCGTTTTTATCGATAAGATTATTTTTTATTTTGCTTTTTGCTACAGTAATATTATTTGTATTTATTTCCTATATTTTAGTAAATTATACCGATTCAACAGTTCCTTATTGGGATGCATTTACTACAGCAGCAAGTTTTGTTGCGACATGGATGCTTGCTAAAAAAATTATTGAAAATTGGATTTTTTGGATTGGAATAAATGCGATATCATTAATATTATATATTTATAAAGGATTGTATGCAACAGTAGTATTATTTGCAGTATATACTATTCTTGCAGTAATAGGATATATTAATTGGAGAAGAGAGATAAAGCTTGAAAAACTTAAATGAGCAAGAAACGAATAGTATTAATTGGAGCAGAATCGACCGGAAAAACCGAACTCGCAAAATATTTAGCAAAATATTTTGCGACAGATTGGGTGCCGGAATATGCTCGTGAGTATGTAGAAAGTTTATCGAACCGATATACATATGATGATATATTGCATATTGCAAAAAAACAAATTAAAATAGAAAAAGAATATCTAAAAAAAACAAATAATATTTTATTTTACGATACTTTTCTAATTATTACTAAAGTATGGCTTGATGTAGTGTATAATAAATGTCCCAATTGGATAATAGATAATATTAAAAAATCAGAAATAGATTTGTTCTTATTGTGTAATAACGATATCCCATGGGTAAAAGATAATGTTAGAGAAAATGGTGGCGAGATGCGTGATAAATTATTTAATATCTATAGAAAAGAATTAGAATATTTTAATTTCGATTATGAAATAATTGCAGGAACAGGAATTAAGAGAAAACAAAAAGCAGTAAACATTATAGAAGAGAAATTTAAAACCAATAAAATAACAGATAATATATTTTGAAAAAACAAGAGTTAGAACAAATGCAAATGCTTGCCAAAACATTTAAAGGATTAGAAGATGTTTTAGCCAAAGAATTAGAAAACCTTAATGCATCGAATATTACGATATTACATAGAGCAGTAAGTTTCTCCGGCAATAAAGAATTGCTATATAAAGCAAATTTTCATCTCAGAACAGCTTTAAAAATTCTTCTGCCAATAAAACAATTTAAAGCCAAAAACGAATACGAATTATATAATGAAATAAAGAAAATCCGATGGGCAAAATATCTCGATCTTGAAGGAACTTTTGCCATTGATAGTGTTGTAAATTCACAATATTTTACAAATTCACAATATGTAACATACAAAGTAAAAGATGCAATAGTCGATCAGTATAGGGCTAATTTTAATATTCGCCCTTCTATTAATACAAAGAATCCAAGTTTGCGGATTAATTTGCATATTTCTGAAGAAAACTGCACTCTTTCGCTTGATAGTTCCGGAGAATCATTACATAAAAGAGGATATAGATTAAAATCAACAGAAGCTCCTTTAAATGAAGTTTTAGCTGCAGGAATGATATATTTGTCGGGATGGGATAAGAAATCTACTTTTGTCGATCCAATGTGTGGTTCAGGTACTATTTTAATTGAAGCTGCCCTCATGGCTTACAATATCCCTCCTGGAATTTTTAGAAAAAAATATGGATTTGAAACGTGGAAAGACTTTAATCCAAAATTATTAAATGATATTTTTAATGAAGAATATGATGAACCAAATTTTGAAATTGAAATATTAGGAAGCGATATATCTCAAGATGCAATTGATATTGCATATGAAAATATTGTAAATTGTGGATTAAAAAAGAAAATAAAATTACAGGTTAAAGCAATTGAAGATCTTATACCTCCCAAATCAGAAAATGGTATGATGGTTACAAATCCTCCATATGGAGAACGCTTAAAGAAAGATGATATTAACGATTTCTATAAAATAGTAGGCGATAGTCTTAAAAACAAATTTAGTGGATATAATGTGTGGCTAATAAGTAATAATTTTGAAGCAATTAAAAATATCGGCTTGCATACTTCAAAAAAATATGCTTTATATAATGGAGCATTAGAATGCAAATTTATTAATTATTCTATGTACAAAGGTAGTATGAAAAAATCGAAACAATAAACTTTTGTTTTTAATTATGGTATGTTAATTTATAAAATGAGTGCGTATATATAATTGTTTTAATAATAAGGAATATTTTTATTATTTTTACAATACTTATTTTAAAATACTTAAAATATTGGTCATGTATTATAAAATACTGAATACTTACAATATTTTTTAGCAAAATTAAAATATATTTGTATAAGGAATAAAAATGTTTTAAATTTATAAATAAGTTTTGAAAATATAACAGAAAGCCTATATGAGCTTTGATTTAGAAGATTTTTATACAAAAATGAATGCCGGAGAAGTTTTACTCGCCTATAAAGGAAGTATTACTGCAGAGCTTATTACTAATGTGCTTGGTGTTGTTGAGACTAAACTAGACGTAGTTATCAATAAATCAAGTGCAAAAAAGAAAATTTATAATGTTTTAGTAGAAAGCCTACAGAATTTATTTCATCATATCGATGAATTACCTGATTCATATAACGATCGTTTTGATATTCATTTTGGAGTTTTCGTTGTTTCTAAAATTGACGAAAATTATAGAATATCTACAGGTAACTTTATTCAGGTCGATAAAATAGGCGAATTGAAAAAACGTTTAGATAAAATAATTTCTTTATCAAAAGATGAATTAAAAGAATTATATAAATTTGTTCTGAATAATCAAAAATTTTCCGAAAAAGGAGGAGGAGGCTTGGGCTTAATTGATATTGCTCGAAGAACAGATGGGAATATAGATTATAGTATAGATAGTTTTGATGAAAAATATTCATTTTTTAATTTGAATATAAATATAGAAAGTAAAGTAAATAAAGTAATATAAATAAACAATAATAATATGGAATCTATTTCAATAGAAGGAACTCCCAAAACTCCTACAATTAAATTTAATGCTGAGACTGGAGTAATTGAAATTAAGGGAAGATCGATTCCTGAAAATTCAATTGAATTTTATAAACCATTGGTTGAATGGCTTGAGGAATATTTAAAAACACCTCAGAAATCTACAATTGTAAATATTCAACTAGAATATTTTAATACTAGTTCATCGAAATGTATTTTGGATGTATTTAAAAAGTTAGAAGCTATTAAAAAAGCTAGAAACGAAGTTGTTATTAACTGGTATTACGAAGAAGATGATGAGGATATGCTAGAAGCAGGTGAAGATTATGAGTCAATTATTAGAGTTCCGTTTAAGATGATTGAAGTTGTTGATTAGTTTTACTGCATATTTTAGTGTAGAAAAAAATGTTAGATTTTTAATCTTTATTTGAAATCAGATTATATATATTCCTAAATAAAAAAGAAACTATTTATAGTTTCTTTTCTATTTAGGAATTGTTATTATTAGCCATTATATTATTCAGTTTGCTTATTTATCATTGAGGATGTTTTTTGTTCGAAGAAATCTAAAGTTCGTTTTAGTAATCTAAATCGTAAGATAAAGTATAATAAAATGGTCATAAGCCAGATAATAATAGTGTTTACCCAGAAAGTGCTATAATATTTTCCGAAAAATAATTTTCGGGGAGCAAAGAAATGAGCCTTAATAAAATTATTATTTGGATCTAAAAAAATAGGATCAATCTTTTGTATTAATTCTCCTTTATATTCTATAATTCGATTAATTTCATCCGAATTTTTAACAAAACTAGATAATTTATCATTAGAATAATCTAGTTTAAGGCGAATAAAATTATCATTATTTTCAGAATCTTGCTTATTAGAAATCAAATTATCTTTCTTTCTATTAGCCTTATTAAATAATTTTATGTAATACTTATTTAAAGTAGAAAGATACAATTTTACTTTGCTTATAACCTCCGGAGTAAGCGATTCTTGTTTAAGCTTATTAATATCGCATTTAAGTTTAACTAATTTACCCGATTGTGAGTTTTGTTCTTTAGTTATCTCGTTTCTTAATACTATGAGATTTTGTTTTAATTTCTCTTTATTTTCATTATTATATAAATTTCTTTCGCAGAATTCTATTTTATTATTTAAAGATCTTAACCAATAATTTTTCTTATAATCGGCTATACTCATAGCTTTATCGTAAGCATAAAATTGTTTTTCGTATTTGTTTTCTTTAAACTGATGAACTGCTAATGCTTCGTATGCCCATCGTGATGTAATAAATTCCCCATAAAATGGTATATTTTTAGGAGACGAAACGTTTGGGTTTAATTTCTCAAACGGAATAAGTACCCCACTTAATGTTAATTGAGGTATAATTAAAAATGGGATTAAAATATATATTGTTATAACAGTTTTAAAACTATCAGATATAACAAGTCCCATAACATTAGCAAAACACCATGCACTAAACAATATTAACCAATATTCGAAATACATTCCTTTTATTTCGAGAATAGAGTTTCCTACAAGTACAAATAGTAATGCTTGTAGGGCAGATAAAACAAATAAAATAGCTATTTTCGACGATAAATAACTTCCCCAACTTAAATTCAAAAAAGATTCCCGTTTTAATATCTTTCTATCTTTAATAATTTCTTCAGCACTTACTGTCAGTCCAATAAACAAACTAACAATTACCGACATGAAAATATAAACAGGAAGATTGCTGTTTTCACTAAATATATATCCAACAGAATTACTTACATTTACATTATAATATTTAATAATAAATGCTAAAAGAAAAGCTAATAAAGGAGCTTCGAAAAAGTTTATTATTAGATATTGAGTATTTGATAATTTTGATAATATATCTCTCTTTACAAATACTGAAAATTGATTAAAGCAATTTGGTGTTTTAAACGGATTCTCCGGAAGGTCTTTAAAACTTGCGTTTATTAATTCTTTATTATTAGAGACTTCATCTTTTTGGTTTAACAAAAATTTTGAATTCCATTCTTTAGATTTTATTTTTCTGCTATTCGTGAAATTTCCATATTCGTCAACAACTTTTGTTTCAATAATATTAAAAATTTGTTCGGGATTAACATTACCACAACAATGACACTCGCTTTCGCTCCAATTAGCATGTTGAACGCTCGATTTAAAAAAGATAATAGAATCAATAGGATCTCCATTATATATCAGATATCCACCGGTATCTAATATTAATAACTTGTCGAACATTTTAAAAATATCGGATGATGGTTGATGTATTACTACAAAAACTAATTTCCCTTTTAAAGTAAGCTCTTTTAGTAAATCTAAAATATTCTCAGAATCTCGAGATGATAATCCGGAAGTAGGCTCGTCTAAAAATAATATGGCAGGTTCCCTAATTAATTCTAAAGCTATATTTAATCGTTTTCTTTGTCCTCCACTAATTTTTTTATTTAATGGATTACCTACAATCATATCTTTAATTTCTAGTAAACCAAGATTTTCTAATACTTTTAAAACAGCTTCTGTTATTTCGTTATTTGTATAATTATCAAAACAAAGTTTAGCATTATAATAAAGATTCTGAAAAACAGTAAGTTCTTCTATCAATAAATCATCTTGCGATACATGTCCTATTAAGCCATTAGTTTCTTCTGTTTTGTTATGAATATTAATGCCATTAACAAGAATCTCACCATTAGTGGGAGTGTTGCTACCATTTAATACATTTAAAAGAGTAGATTTTCCGGCACCACTAGCCCCCATAATCCCAACTAATTTACCCGATTCTTCTCTGAAACTCATTTTATGTAATCCAATATCTCCCGACTTGAATTTGTATTCAATATCGCGAACGTCAAAAACAATTTTAGACTTTATCTTATCAATATTAAATTGACTAATAATATCACCATAATATATTGGTTTGATTTTTGGATTTTTTATTGATGATCCATTTGTTAAGACATGTATTTTTTCAGGATTAAGCAATTGCCCATTTAAATATATTTCGCCTGACCCAATATATTTTATAAAATACATGTTTGAAGAACTAACCTCAAGAATTCGCAATTCTCCTTCAAGAGTATTAGTTTGTATTTTATGAATTCCTTCGTAGTTTAATTCAGAATTATTAATTATTAGAAGTCTGTTTGAGTTAGGAAAAAGCTCTTTCGAATGTATAACAAATTCCTTTATTTCTGTATACTCATTTTGTGGTATATGAAATGTATCAGCTACTGTTGTAACAAATTCTAATTCTTGATCTGAAATAGACTTCCCGGAATTAATAAATTCTAATAACTGTACTAAAACTACATTTTTTTGTTTCTGAGTAAGTTCTTCGTTTATTTTTGTGCAGATTTTTAATACACGTACAGAAGAAGATGATGTGCGTTTTTTCCTTTTAGTTTTTTCTCTTAATTTTTCTTGATGTAGATTATAATATTTATCAAATTCTTTAAGATATATCTTAACAGTTTCTTGATTTAATTGTTTGTTTAAAAATTGTTCTACAACTAAGCGTCTTTCGAACAAATTATTTGATGGATGTGCAATTATAGCAAACAATTGCATTAGAGCTTTTATTACTTGTTCACTCATAATATAGAATTATATAGGAGAAATTATTATGTTATACGAATTTACAATTATTTTTCTTTAAAACCAATAAGAAGCATTATCTCATTTTTTATATGTTTGTCAGATTTTACTTCAATTTCAATAATGCAATCAATAGTAGAATTAAAAGAGAAATTCCAATATGTACTATAATCGTAATTAATATTTGAATAAAGCAGATTTTTTTCGGTATCATAAACCGATAATTGTAATTTATAATCAGTAATATCTGAGCATGCTATTATTCTGTATTGGCTGCCTCCAAAAAAAGTTGCATAAAATTTTGCTTTATTATTTTGATCTAATTTTGCTTTATATTCTTTCCCATCTGAAACATAACCCGAATTTAACAAATTAGAACAATTTAAAATTGAATTCTTTTGCCCTTTTACCGAGACAGAAACAAAGAATATTATTATTAACAAGACAAATTTCAATAACTTTTGCATTTCAATGGGATTTTAATTTTCTATAATGATTTACTAATATATAATAGAATTAATATCTAATGAATTATACTATTTCTAATAGATGAAATTTTATTATTAATGGTTCTTAAATGATACTCAGAAATTATAATATTTGACTTACTATTTATTACCGAAAGTTTTTCCTTTGGAAATATGTCGGGCTTTTCGTAATAATAATTATATATTATACCATCGAATTCATATGCTAAATCAACTAACGAATCTATTAGTTTTGCATAAACTTCCGATTTGTAATAATACGGAGATAGTAATTCTATAAGATTGTCTAATGGGTGTTTTTGTTCGCCAAGACGATTAATAATTTTCCTATTTTTTTGTTCTACTGCGTTAACCGATAAAATATATAAACTTTCTATCCAACCGCCTGTAATAATTAATACTCCAATTTCGTTTCTATTATTATTTTGCAAATAAGAATCGAATTGCCTGTATGTGTCTGTCATAAATAGTAATAATGAATCCTGATTTTCAATATTATTTTCTATTCTATTAATCATACTTGATTGAAATGCACTCTGAATACCTAGTTCTTCTGAAAGATGTTTTATTGTCGAAAAATAAGAGATAACTTTTTGGGTTTGAGCATAAACATTTAAGTATCCTATATCTGTACCATAAATACCTATATTTAGTGCTTGTGTAAAATTCGTAGTATAATTACTGTAATTATCTGCAGAATTTAATAAACTATAATCGAAACTAATATTACTATTTTTAATAGCATATGTTGCTTGATAAGGAGATGGAATAGTAAATAATGAATTTTTATATTTAAGAATTACACTTGTTGTATCAATATCTTGTTTTATTTTATTTTCGTTCGGCGTTTTATCGCTTTTGCAACTATTAGTGAGAAATATTATAGATAGGACGAAAATTATTAATAATGATTTTATTTTCTTTGTTAAAAGCATGAATTAATATATCATTTATGATGTTAATACTTATAAGATTAACTAAAATTATAATTATTATTTAACTTAATAATAACAAAATATACAAAATGCTAATTTGTTTGCAATTGTGTATTACATTTAAGTAAATATATATATTTATAAAGATATTAAAATAATTGTTTTATTAATACTATTGCTTAAACATTTTAAGTTTTTAAATATCGAATTCATGTTAACAATTATTAATTATGATTTTTTAATAAAAAACTATAAGTTTAGATTTTTAAAAAAATACTTATTAATTACTTTAAATAATAGATTATTACCATGATATATCTATATTAATATAGATATATTGGGTTTTAATTGTAAAAATTACGTTTTATGAAAAAAAATACGATTATATTAATTTTAATTTTCTCATTTCTTTCTTCTGTAAATGCTCAAGAAAAGGAATTAACTATTAATGATGCAGTAATTGGACAATGGAGAGATTTATATCCCGAATATGTTTCTCAATTAAATTGGATTCCAAATACAAATTTGTATTCTTTTGTCGATGATAATGTGCTTATAGAAAGCAGTATCGATAAAAAGAAGAAAAGCGAGTTGCTGAATCTTAGTATATTATCGAAGGCAGTTATAAAAAAAGGTCTTGATACTCTTAAGTGGTTTCCTCGAATTACATGGGAAACAGAGAATAGTTTTTCTTTTTGGAGCAAAAATAATTATATATTGTACGATTTAAAAGAGAAATCTATTACATCAAAAACAAAATTTGTCGATGATGCAATGAATATCGAGAAGAGTCCTGTTGGTAATTGTTTTGCTTATACTCTTGATAATAATTTATTTTTTATAGATAAAAACAATAAATCTGTTCAGATAACTAACGATACTAATCCGGATATAGTAAACGGACAAGAAGTACATAGACGCGAATTTGGTATCGATAAAGGAATTTTTTGGTCGCCTAAGGCAAGTTTTATTGCATTTTACCGAAAAGATGAAAGTATGGTTACAGATTATCCCTTAGTTGATATATCTACGCGAATTGCTACTTTAAAAAATATTAAATATCCTATGGCCGGAATGAAAAGTCATCACGTTACTTTGGGCGTTTACGATATTAATTCGGGGGAAACAGTATTTCTAAAAACCGGAGAGCCTAAAGAACAATATTTAACCAATGTAGCATGGTCGCCTGACGAAAAATCTGTTTTTATTGCAATTCTAAATCGTGAACAAAATCACATGCAACTAAAAGAATTTGATGTTAATACAGGAGAATTGATAAAAGTTCTTTTTGAAGAAAAAAACGAAAAATATATAGAGCCACAAAATCCAATGGTTTTTTTGAAATCAGATTCTGAGAAATTTATTTGGCAATCAAGAAACAATGGATTTAATCACATCTTTTTATATAATAGAAATGGTGAATTAATTAAGCAATTAACAAAAGGAAATTTTGAGGTTACTTCGGTAATTGGGTTTAACAAGGGCGATAAAGATTTATTTTTTGTATCAACAGAGGTCAGCCCTATAGAACGACATATATATAAAGTGAACCTAAAAACCGGATCGAAAATACAACTTACAAAAGTTTCAGGAACTCATAGTGTAAAATTTAATTCCTCATACAAATATTTTATCGATACTTATTCAAGCACAAAAATACCAAGAAAAATAGATATCGTTTCGGTAAAAGGTACGATAAAGAATAATGTGCTTACTTCTGAAAATCCGTTAAAAGATTATAAATTGGGAGAAATGTCTATCTCTACTATTAAAGCAGCTGATGGTATTACCGATTTGTATTATCGATTAATTAAACCTGTAGATTTTGACCCAAATAAGAAATATCCGGCTATTATATATGTGTATGGAGGCCCTCATGCTCAGTTAATAAATAACGAGTGGTTAGGTGGTGCAAGAATGTGGCAATACTATATGGCACAAAAAGGATATGTTATGTTAACAGTTGATAATAGAGGTTCTGCAAATAGAGGGCTAGAGTTCGAAAATGTTATTCATCGACAATTGGGAGTAAATGAAATTGCCGATCAGATGAAAGGTGTAGAATTGCTAAAAAGTCTTGAATATGTCGATTCTGAAAGAATTGGTGTGCATGGTTGGAGTTTTGGCGGGTTTTTAACTACATCACTAATGTTAAAAAAATCCGATGTATTTAAAGTTGGAGTTGCCGGTGGGCCTGTTATCGATTGGAAATATTATGAGATAATGTATGGCGAAAGATATATGGATACTCCTCAAGAAAATCCGGAAGGATATAAAGAAAATAATCTGAAAAATTATGTATCTAATTTGAAAGGTAAATTGTTAATTATTCATGGAGCAATTGATAACACTGTTGTTTGGCAAAATAGTCTGTCTTTTGTACGCGAATGTGTAAAACAAGATATCTTACTCGATTATTTTGTATATCCTCGTCACGAACATAATGTTAGAGGAATTAATCGTGTTCATCTTATGAGAAAAGTTACTCAGTATTTCGATGATTTTTTATAGTAAGTAACTTAGAATTTATGAAATATATAGAGCTCGCATGGTTTATAATTATGCGAGTTTTTTAATTGTATTTCGAGCAAGTTATTAATAGAAAATTATAATTTTGCCAATATATCGAGTCTTATATAAGTATTAATAAAAGTTGAAAAATTGTTTAATAAATATAATTTTTAATGCAAGAAATTGTATCGTATAAAAAAATTTGGAGCATTGCTTATCCTATTATTTTGGGTAGTATTGTTCAAAATATTATAAATGTTACCGATACAGCATTTTTAGGTCGAGTAGGAGAGATTGAACTTGGAGCATCGGCTATTGGAGGTGTTTTTTATTTAACCTTAATAATGTTGGGGTTTGGATTTAGTGTTGGATCTCAGATAATTGTAGCTCGTAGGTTTGGAGAACAAAAATATCAAGAAATTGGCTCTGTTATCGACCATTCATTATATTTTTTATTTTTTCTTGCAATTATTATGGTTTTTAGCGTAAGAATATCGCTTAATTCTCTTTTTGGGAGTATAATTGAATCAAACGATATTAGACTTGCAAGTATTGCTTTTTTGAATTATAGAATTTTCGGATTGCTTTTTGCATTTGTTAATTTTGGTTTTCGAGCTTTCTTTATCGGAGTAGGACAAACAAAAATTATTACTATTACTACTATTGTAATGGCATTAGTAAATGTATTTTTCGATTATTCTTTAATATTTGGGAATTTCGGTTTTCCAAAATTAGGCATAGAAGGAGCTGCTATAGCTTCTGTTATTGCAGAAATTTCTGTTTGTATTTTCTTTTTTGTATATACTTCTAAAATAATTAATGTTTCGGCTTTCAAAATATTAAAATTTAGAAAATTTGATTTTTCTATTTTAAAGCGTGTTGCCGATGTGTCATTTCCTATGATGATGCAAAATTTTGTTTCTTTCTTAGGTTGGTTTTTCTTTTTCCTTTTTGTCGAGAAAATGGGAGAACGTCCTTTAGCTATTTCAAATATTATTCGAAGTATTTATGTAGTAATGTTGATTCCTATAATGGGATTCTCTTCGGCTACAAATACTTTAGTGAGTTTTGTTATTGGAAAGAATCAAAAGCAACAAGTTATTCCGATTGTTATTAAAATTGTTAAAATGTGTGTTTCGGGAGTATTTGTTCTTGTGCTAATTAATATAATATTTCCAGAGAAAGTATTATCTGTTTATACAAATAATATAAGTTTGATAAACGAGTCTATACCTACTTTATATGTTATCAGTTGTACTTCTTTTTTTATTGCAATTGGGTTTATATTATTTAGTGGAGTTTCGGGTACCGGGAATACAAAAACATCATTTATTATTGAAATAGTAGTTATGTTAACTTATATTCTAATAACTTATTTATTTACTAATGTTTTTAAATTTAGTATTTCAGTTGTTTGGTCGGTAGAATTTATTTATGGAGGATTAATAGCCCTATTTTCTATAGTATATTTAAAAAGTGGAAGATGGCGAAATAAAGTCTTATAAATTTTAGATATAATTATACAAAAACGCAAGTCAAAATTTCGACTTGTGTTTTTGTATTTAATATGAAGAACAATTATTTAAAATATGTATCGTACAGATATTGCTCCACCATCGCCCCAAAATCCTAAGACTCCGATAAAATTAAAGCAGGGTTTCCAATCTACACTTATATTAATAGGTACTTCTTTAAAATAATATTCTATACCAATAATTCCATCAAGTCCAACTAAAGTATAATATCTATTTTCATCAAAAATATTAGAATTATCGCCATTCCAGAAGCCAATATGAGCGCCACCACCATAATACCAGAATAAATTCTCTGTATCGAAAGCCGTATTATGAATTTCATATAGTCCGGTAAAACCAATTCCTTCCCATCTTGATGTAACAATGCCTTCTAAAGCATTTTCTTTATCAATAAAATGTTTAAAAGTTAATCCGTTAAATATTCCGCCTCGCAAACCTATGCCGTTCGACAATTCTCTATTTCCCGGTTGTGCAGAAACCGATGTCGACAATAAGAAAGAAATAGCAATAATTATTATAAATTTGAATTTCATGATAATCTGTTTAATTAATAATTCGGGCAAATATAATGTATTAAGATTTTTTTGAATTAATATTTGGTAACAATAATTTTAATAAACTTATTGTTTCTTTTTTCTGTTCTTTTTAAGAACAGAATATCCGAATTTCCCAATTTTATTGCCAATAGTATAGTATTTGCCGTGACTATAACAAATTGGTTCGGTATGATTGAAGTGAAATTTAGAATTTTCTTTTTCGTAGAATTTCTCATCGGCATTAACAGCAACAACTTCGGCTAAAAACATATCGTGAGAGCCGAGTGCTATAATATCTTTTACTTTACATTCGATATTTAATGGCGATTCTTTTATCAATGGGGTTTTTACAATTTGTCCGGTTTCAGGAGTAAGCTTCATCTCCTTAAATTTATTATAATCTCTTCCGGAACGAACACCACACCAGTCGGTTGCATGGGCTAATTCTTTTGTAGTAAGATTAATAACAAATTCCATATTTTTTTTTATAATATTATATGAGTGTCTTTCTTTTCTAACAGAAATATAACACATAGGAGGATTAGTGCATATTGTTCCTGTCCATGCAATAGTAATAATATTATATTCTTTTTCAGTAATTCCACAACTTACCATAACTGCAGGTAATGGATAAATTAATGTGCCGGGTTTCCAAGGTATTTTTGTCATTCAATATTATTTTTTAGCTGTTTCTTTTGCATATTTATCACAAATAGTATTTTCTAAATGATTTGCATGAGCTTTTACCCATTCAAATTCTAAGTATTTGTTTTTTGCTAATCTGTCGATTTTTTTCCAATAGCGAATATTCTTTACTCTCTCTCCATTTGCTGTTCGCCAATTGTTTATTTTCCAGTTCTGAATCCACTCTGTTGCTCCTTTTATTACATATCTACTATCGGTTACGACCCTAATTTCTTTTTCTTTTCGAAGTATTTTAATGCCTCGAATTACTGCTTGAAGTTCGATTAAATTATTGCCTATTGCTTTAGTTTTATATGTGTATAATTTAGTTTCTCCTGTTATATATTTTATGTATATAGCATAAGCTCCTTTATTTTCGTGCTCTAGATACGAACCATCGGTAAATAACTCTGTAATATTATTATCCGATTTTGATATTTTGTATATCTTTTCTATTTTGTTTCGTCTGTCAAGTATTGTAATAAAATCTTTAGTAATAATTTTATTATCTTGAATTTCGTCGTGAAGAACAAAATTAAGTTTAAATCCAATAAAAAAGGTGTCTTTACGTTTTGTGCTAAGTATTTTTCGAACTTGAATTTCTTTTGCTTTTAATAACTTGCTTAAGTTATTATTGTCATTAAAACATAAAATAGCTTTATCGAGCGAAAATTTTATTATGCATTTTTCTTTATTTAAGGATATTTGGATATAATAAAATTCATTGATTTTATTTATTATTTTCATTCTTAATAAATAACGATTGATTGAATGTCTCATCGAAATCACTTTGTTAATATCCTATTATCGTAAAAGAGTTTTGTGTATTTTGCAGGAAGAGTATCTGTCCATCCTATTAAATATTTGGTAAAGATATTTATTTTGCAATTATTAATTTTTTTTGCATATGGATCAAGCATTATCTCATTTGGAAATTCTTTTGCAGCAAAATTTATGTTTTTTTCGTTTTTCTTATATATTGTTTTATATAAATCGGCAGCACCATATAAATGTAAAAAGTTGTGAGCAATTTCCGATGGATACTTATAGCTGACAATTGCATATTCTACGTCTTTTGTGCTCATTGTATTAACCGGAATAGAAATGTCATTTTTATAATAATTGTTAACTAAAAAAAGTAATGCAACACTTTCAACATTATATTCATCTCTTAAAAATGCTATTAAACGTTCTTTGTTTTTTGGCTTTTTTATTTGTGGTATCCCATCTTTTGTCGGTGGTTGAAATGAATCACCTGTTTTGCGAGCAATATAATCCGACCATTTGTTTAAACTAAGTATCCCTTTATGTAAGTTTGGTTCAGTTGCTGCTAGTTGAACCGAGGTTTGAGGTAAATTCTTTTTTATTGTAGTATATTCATCACCTATGTAATAATCGCTAATTATATTCAAATTAATATTATTTAATTTGGCTTGATTGTGTAACCAATTAATAGCTATGTTTATTGAATCTAAAGTTGTTTGAATATCAAATTCTGTCCAAGGTGCTGTATTTTTATTATCAACAAAAATGCAATATAATAAAACATCTCCATGTAAATCTTTACAAACATTTGTGTTCATCCCTTTACGATAATCTAATCGATTTAAGGAAAAACAAGAAGTTAAGATTTGTAATAAAATTATTAAGATAAAAATATTTAGTTTCTTCATATATAGAATTAATAACAATAGTAATATGTTTTTATTGCATTGTAATACAATAATATCGATTCAATATTTTATGTATAAAGATAATTCTTATGTAATTATTTGTATAATTATAAAAGTAAGTAAATAAGCATAAAAGTATGTTATTTTTCTTGCTTATTAACTATATGATATAAAAAGAGTTCGCAAATAAATATTTGTGAACCCTTAGATTATAGCAAAAAATATAATTTTATTCAGAAAAACCTATAATAGCTTCTTCGGTCGATTTGTAAATGTCAAAAACATTATGAAGTTGAAGTAATTTTACTAATTCTAAAACATCATCAGAAATATTACTAATTTTAAATCCTCCATCATTATTTTTTGCATTTCTAAGTATCGATAATAATGCACCAAATCCCGAACTATCGACATATTCAATACCGTTCATGTCAAGGATGAGTTTTGTGTTTGGCTTTGAAAGGAATTGAGCGACTTCTTCTTTTAACGACTGAGCAATTAAAATATTTAATTTGTTTAAGTCTTTAAAAGATAAAATGTCAATGCCATTTTTTTGTTCGTGATTTAACATGTTTTGGGGCTTTAAGTTACTATTTATTATTTTTCGCTAAGAATTCATTTAATTCAGAAATTGCCAAATTACTTTCTTTTACAAATTTAGAAATAATTTGGGGAAAATATTCAATATTTTTTTCATCTTTTGCATCTAACTCAATTTTTTTTAATTCTTTTACTAAACTCTCCATGCCAAGCATAGAAATAGACGATTTTGATTTATGTGCTATTCCTCCAAGTTTTTGCCATTCTTTTTCATCGTAGTATTTTAACATGAGTTCTTGATATTCAGGAAGCTGATTAATTAGTATTTTAATCATATCGAATAAGAATTCTGAATTGTTATTTCCTATTTGATAAAAATAACTTAAATTTATAATACTATTATTCATATATCTTTATTATGATATTATATGTATAAAGTTATAACAAAATAACGTAAAGTCATAAAATATTAAAAAAACATTTTTAGAATAATAGAATATTCTTTCTTGTTATGTTTCAATTTTTTATATTTACAACTGATTTGAATAGATTTGTTTATTATAAATATTATAAATAGTAATTAATATTTTAAAAAATATGAAGAAAATATTTGTTTTTTCTATTCTGTTATGTGCTATAAATGTTGTTATTGCACAAACAGAGAATAGTTTAAAAAGGAATAAGGAATTAGCAAAGGTTGCTTATAACGATGGTGTAAAGTTAATCGAAGCAAATCAGAGTGTTAATGCAATTAATAAATTTAATGAAGCAATATCTCTTAATAGAAAATTTGATTTGCCATATCTCGAAAAATCAAAGTTATTTCTTAAAGATAACGAAATAGAAAAGGCTTTATTAATAATTAATACTGCTATAGAATTAAATAGTGACTTAGCTGAAGCTTTTTATATTCGAGGATATATTAAATTTTTGAATAACGAGTTTAAACCAGCATTAGAAGATTTTACACGTGCCGTTCAAAAAGGTTATGTCGAAGCGGAGATATACTATTATAGAGGATTAATAAATTTTAAATTAAACGATTATAGTAGTGCTGTTATTGATTTTACATTGGCAATAGATAAGAAATTTAATTATGCTTATGCCTATAACGAGCGAGGTAGTGCTAAACAAAAATTAGGCGATTTTCATGGTGCTATTCACGATTATGAACAGGCACTTAAATATAATGAAAATTTGTATTTTGTTTACGATAACTTAGGAAGTACTAGAATAAAAACCGGCGATTACGCCAGTGCTATTAACGATTTTACAAAAGCTGCAAAATTAAACGAAAAGTATTTTGTGGCCCTTAATAATCGAGGTAATGCCTATTTTCATATGACTGAATACGATAAGGCTTTAGCAGATTTTAATAAAGTTATTGAAATAAATAAGAATTTTGCCCCGGGATATAACAATTTAGGCGCTACAAAAATTAAAATGAAAAATTACTTGGGTGCAGTAAACGTTTTTACAAAGGCTATAAAATTAGACGAAACTTTCGGAGATGCATATTTAAATCGTGGCTTTGCAAAAGAATATCTTGGGAAATTTAGAGAGGCTTGTTCTGATTGGAATAAAGCCAAAGAATTAGGTGTAAAGGAAGCAGAAAAATATATGTCAGAATGCAAATAGAAAGAGACTTTTAATTATTATCGATATCATAATAAAATTAATAGAATGAAAATATTTAGAATAATATTATTAATTGTTGTTTATACCTTTAGTACTTTTTCTTTTTCTAATGCTCAAGAAAATATTAAAGTTAATAAATCGGAATTTAAAATAAAAGTACGAACCCAAGGCTTTAAAGAAGCCTGGAAAAGTATTAAAGTAGGAGATAAATATTTTAAAAAAGGATTAGGGACTTATCCCATAGCTTTAAACTATTATTTAAAAGCATATAAATATAACGATTCTAGTCCTTCGTTAAATTATAAAATAGGAGTTTGCTATTTGGCAACAAACGAATTTTATAAAGCAACCGAATATTTAGAAAAAGCATATACCGGCGATTTTAGAGTTAGCGATGATGTATTATTGATGCTTGCCAGAGCCTACCATCTTAATCTTCAGTTCGATAGAGCTATTGATAAATACAAAGCTTATTATAATAAATTTTCGGTAAAAGAGTTAGAAAATATTCCGGTTGATATTAATAAGTATATTAAGGAATGTAAATATGGTAAAAAATTAGTTGAAAATCCTCTAAGAGTTATTATCGATAATTTAGGAGAAAGGATAAATTCTTCTTTCGACGATTATAATGCAGTTTTGCAACCTAATGGAGATTCATTATATTTTACTTCGCGTAGGAAATCAGAAAAAAACAAAAAAATATTTGAAAACGATTATAAATTTTACGAAGAGACTTATGTAGCAAAAGCCTCAGGTGAACTATGGGGTTGGGCAAAACCGATAAGTAAAAAATTAAATATTAAGAATAATCAAGCAATTTTGGCTTTCTCTAATGATGGTACAAAAGTATATGTATATAATGGAGAACAAAGTGGAGGAGAAATACTTGTTAGTACATATAAAAATGGTAAGTGGCATAGACTAAAAAAAATGCCATCAAAAATTCGATCAAACTATAAAGAAACGTCTATATGTTTTAGTGATGACGAAAATGAAATGTATTTTATCTCTAATCGTGAAGAAGGATTAATTGGAGGAAAAGATATTTTTTATTCGAAAAAAGATAACGATGGAAGATGGGGGAACCCGATAAATTTAGGAATTACTATAAATACACCTTACGACGAAGAAGGAGTATTTTTAAACAAAGAAGGAGATAAATTATATTTCAGTTCTAAAGGACATAATTCTATGGGAGGCTATGATATTTTTGTTGCTCAAAAAAACGAAGCAGGAATATGGTTAGAGCCAATAAATATTGGTTATCCAATAAATACTCCTAGCGATGATGTTTTTTATAGGAAAGCAAAAGAAGAAAAACAAGCATATATATCATCAATACGAGAAAATGGCTTTGGAGGAAAAGACATATATCGTATAATATTCCTTGGCGAAGAAAAAGAACTGAAATTATCGAAAAACAATAATTTACTAGCTTGGTATAACGAGCCTGTGTCAGATATGTTTTATCATTCGCCAAAATCTATTAAAGTCGATACTGCAATATATTTAGTTGGAACTATTACCGATTCAAAGTCTAAAGATTCATTGTCAGCAAAAATCGAAATAATCGATACTGATGAGAGTAGGGTAATTGCAACCGCAATTTCCGGAGCCGACGGAAAATATAAAGTGAAACTTCAGAAGAAAAAAGATTACGGCGTTGAGATAACAGCAAAAAATTATTTGTTTTTTGTAAAAATGGTTTATGCAACAGAACTGCCTGTTGTTGATGGGAATATTACTGTTAACTTTAAACTCGATAAAGTAGAAGTAGGATCGAAAATGATATTAAAAAATATCTTCTTCGAAACAAATAGTTCATCATTAAAAACAGAATCTTATCAAGAAATTGAGAGAGTTGTTAATATGTTAAAAAACAACCCTTCTATACGCCTCGAAATATCGGGACATACAGATAATGTTGGATCGTTTAATGCTAATAAAAAATTATCAGAATCACGAGCCAAGAGTGTTGTCGAATATATTGTTGCTAATGGCATAAAACGTAGCCGTCTAGAATATAAAGGTTATGGATTTAAAAAGCCAATTGCCGATAATAGCACAAAAGAAGGACGAAGCAAAAATCGAAGAGTTGAGTTTGTAGTAATAAGCAAATAATAATAGAAAAGCGGTCGGGATAAACGACCGCTTTTTTGTTACATATTAACTCAGGTTATTAATATATTTTTAAAACATATTTTAATTATGTTAAAATATTATATTAGAAATTATTAATTTTGCTTTTTTAATTGATTAAAAATATTATAAAAATGAAAAATACAGCTTTTACAAAATTTCATGAAAAATTAGGTGCTAAAATGGTGCCTTTTGTTGGATATAATATGCCAATAGAATATAGTGGAATTACAGATGAACATCTTGCTGTTCGCGAAAAATTAGGAGTATTTGATGTATCGCATATGGGAGAATTCTGGGTTGAAGGTCCAAAAGCTTTTGATTTAGTGCAGAAATTAACATCAAATAATGTTGCTGATTTATTCGATGGAAAAGTACAATATTCTTGTTTCCCTAATGGAAAAGAAGGAATTGTTGACGATTTGCTTGTATATCAATTTAATAAAGAAAAATACTTGTTAGTTGTTAATGCTGCAAATATCGAGAAAGATTGGAATTGGGTAGTGAAAAATGCTACCGAATTTGGAGTTGATGTTGAGAAATATATAAGAAATGCATCAAACGAAACAGCTCAATTAGCTATTCAAGGTCCTTTAGCATTAAAAGCTATGCAAAAACTTACCGATTCGAATGTTGAAGATATGGAGTATTATACTTTCAAAGAAATTGAATTTGCCGGAATGAAAAATATATTATTCTCGACAACAGGATATACCGGTTCGGGAGGATGTGAAATATATGTTGATAATAAAGATGCCGATAAGTTATGGAATGCTGTATTTGAAGCAGGTGAAGAATTCGGAATTAAACCAATAGGATTAGGTGCAAGAGATACACTTAGATTAGAAGCAGGTTTCAATCTTTATGGAAACGATATGAACGATGAAACATCTTCTATTGAAGCCGGTTTAGGTTGGATAACTAAATTTGTTGAAGGTAACAACTTTATTAATAGACCCGAATGGGAAAAACAGAAAAATGAAGGAGTAGCTCAAAGACTTAAAGGTTTTGTTTTACAAGAAAGAGGTATTCCTCGTCAACATTATAAAGTAGTTGATGCCGAAGGTAACGAAATTGGAGAAGTAACTTCAGGAACAATGTCCCCAATAATTAAAAAAGGTATTGGAATGGCATATGTGAAAAAAGGATTCTGGAAAGTAGGTAGCGAAATATTTATTCAAATCCGAAATAAAAATGTTAAAGCAGTAATTGCTCGCCCTCCATTTCATATAGAAAAATAAAGCAAATAGAAATACAAAAAAAGAGATTACATATTTGTAATCTCTTTTTTGATTATAATCAATCTCTTTTTTATATTTTCGCATCTGAATATTAATTCCAGAAATAATAAAATTATGAATAATATAGAAGTTTGTTTTTCTCCCCAATTATACCCATTACACGATAGTGAAAATCGTATTGTTGTTGTTGTTGATATATTACGTGCAACATCTGTAATATGTACAATGTTCCATAACAATGTAAAAAAAGTAATTCCGGTAAAAACAATTGATGATGCACGAAAACATAAAGACAATGGAAGCATTATAGTTGCAGAACGTGATGGAAAGAAATTAGATTTCGCCGATTTTGGAAATTCCCCATTTTATTTTACAAAAGATATTGTTGAAAATAAAGAGCTTGTATATAGTACAACTAATGGGACAAATGCTATAAACATAGGGAAAAATGCAAAAGAAGTTATTATAGCATCGTTTATTAATTTATCGGCAATTAGTGAATATATTATCTCGAAAAACGAAGATATATTAATCCTTTGTGCCGGTTGGAAAGGGAAATTTTGTTTGGAAGATAGTGTTTTTGCAGGTGCTTTAATAGAAAAATTGACTGTAAGCAATAAATTTTCTACAATATGCGATTCCGCAAAAGCATCAATCGATTTATGGAAATTATCAAAACCTAACCTTATGGGATATATTCAAAAAGTAGCCCAAAGAGAACGCCTTCGAAAACTCGGTCTCGATGATGTTATAGAATATTGCCATAATATAGATTTGTCGAAAGTAATACCGGTATTAGAAAACGGTTATTTAATAGATATATCTAAGAAATAGAGTAATATATAAGGATAGATAATTTGTATTGTTATCTAATGTAAATTATTTTTTGTACAGAATAGAGAATAATTTTCAATACAATAATTTAATTCGTAATTTTATAAATTGATTTTTATTTCTAATAAAGATGTTGGAAATCATATTTTTTTTAAAGAAATTAAAATAAATTTGCAACTATATTTCATTACTAAAAGAATAAAAAATATACATTATGAAAAAACATAATTTTTACGCTGGACCATCGATATTACCAGAATCTACAATAAAAAATACAGCTGAAGCAATTTTGAATTTCGATAATATGGGATTGTCTTTAATGGAAGTCTCTCATAGAAGTAAGCAATTTGTTGCTGTAATGGAAGAAGCACAACAATTGTTTAAAGAATTATTAAATATCCCTGAGGGTTATGAAGTTCTTTTTCTTGGTGGAGGTGCAAGCACTCAGTTTGCTATGGTGCCATTTAACTTTTTTAATAAAAAAGCTGCTTATTTAAATACCGGAGCTTGGGCTACAAAAGCTATTAAAGAAGCTAAGAAATTTGGAGAAATTGATGTTGTTGCATCTTCAGAAGAAACAACATTTAATTATATCCCTAGAGATTATAAAATACCAGCTGATGCTGATTATTTTCATATTACAACAAATAATACTATTTATGGAACCGAGATAAAAGAAGATTTCGATATCGATATTCCATTAATTGCCGATATGTCTTCAGATATATTTAGTCGTCCGGTTGATGTTTCGAAATATGCTCTTATTTATGGTGGAGCTCAGAAAAATCTTGCTCCTGCAGGTGTTACTTTTGTAATTGTAAAAGAAGAACTATTAGGTAAGGTTGAAAAAGATATTCCTACAATGCTTGATTATTCAACTCATATTAAAAAAGATTCAATGTTTAATACACCTCCTGTAGTGCCTGTTTTTGCTGCACTTCAGACATTAAAATGGTTGAAAGCAAATGGTGGAGTTGAAGCTATGAATAAAATAAATGTTGATAAAGCATCAATATTATATGATGAAATTGATAGAAATAAATTATTTATTCCAACAATTAAAAATCCCGACGACAGATCGATAATGAATATCTGTTTTGTAATGAATGAGAAATATAAAGAATTAGAGAAAGAATTTTTTGAGTTTGCTACAGAAAGAGGAATGATTGGAATTAAAGGTCATCGTTCTGTTGGAGGTTTTAGAGCATCAACATATAATGCATTACCAAAAGAAAGTGTTCAAGCATTAGTTGACGTTATGAAAGAATTTGAGAGCTTAAAAGCATAATTTATTGATGTATAATTCGAAGGTAATTGATAATGAAAATTATTAATTACCTTTTTTAAAATATTATTATTATGGCAAAAGTACTTGTTGCAACCGAAAAACCATTTGCTCCAAAAGCAATTGAAGAAATAAAAGAAATACTAGATAAGGCAAACTACGAACTTATTCTTCTTGAGAAATATCAAGATAAATCTGACTTGATTAAAGCTGTTGAAGATGTTGACGCTTTGATTGTTAGAAGCGATAAAATTACTCCTGAGGTAATTAATGCTGCTAAAAATCTTAAAATAGTTGTTAGAGGTGGTGCAGGATATGATAATATTGATTTAGAAGCAGCAACAAATAACAAGCTTGTTGTAATGAATACTCCTGGTCAAAATTCAAATGCTGTTGCAGAATTAGCTATTGGAATGATGGTTTATCAGGCTCGTGGTCATTATAACGGAAAAGCTGGAACTGAATTAAAAGATAAGAAAATCGGAATACATGCTTATGGTAACGTTGGACGTTATGTAGCTAATATAGCTAAAGGTTTTGGCATGGAAGTATATGCTTTCGACCCATTTGTCGATAAAAATAAAATTGAAGCCGACGGAGTTAATGTAGTAGAAACAGTTGAAGAGCTTTATAAAACTTGTCAATATATTTCTTTACATATTCCAGCAAACGAAAAAACTAATAATTCTATAAATTACAATTTACTTTCTATTATGCCCGAAGGAGCAACTTTGGTAAATACTGCACGTAAAGAAGTAATTAACGAAGATGAATTATTAAAATTAATGGAAGATAGAAAAGACTTCTCTTATATCTCGGATATAGCTCCTGTATGTTCTAGTGTATTTGCAGAAAAATATGAAGGAAGATACTATTTTACTCCTAAAAAAATGGGTGCACAAACAGCCGAAGCTAATATAAATGCAGGAATTGCTTGTGCAAAGCAAATAGTAAATTTCTTAGAGAAAGGCGATACAACATTTAAAGTAAATTAAATAATTAATAACCAATAGTAAATAATTAATAATATGGCAATTGTAAAACCATTTAAAGGATTACGCCCGAAGAAAAATATAGCAAACGATGTTGCTTGTTTGCCTTATGATGTTATGAATAGTATAGAAGCTGCAAAAATGGCCGAAGGAAAAGCATGTTCATTACTTCATGTAACACGTGCTGAAATCGATTGTGAAGCTGGTGAGGATATTCATTCTGAGACTGTATATAATAAAGCAGCTGATAATTTTACGAAGATGCAAGATGAAAAATGGTTGATTCAAGATGATGAAGCAAAATTTTACATCTATGCTCAAACAATGAATGGTCGTACCCAATATGGTATTGTTGGAGCTGCAGCTTGCGAAGATTATAACAAAGGTATTATTAAAAAACATGAATTAACTCGCCCGGATAAAGAAGAAGATAGAATGATGCTTACTCGATATACAAATGCAAATATAGAACCTGTATTCTTTTCGTATAAAGCAGTACAAGAAATTGACGATATAGTTAATAATATTGTTGCAAAACAAGACCCGGATTACGACTTTACTGCAGAAGATGGTTTTGGTCATCATTTTTGGACTGTTAACGACACTATTACTAATAAAGCAATAGAAGAGCTTTTTGCCAATAAAGTTAAAAATACATATGTTGCCGATGGCCATCACAGAACTGCCGCTGCGGCTCGAATAGGATTAGAAAAGAAAAAGAATAATCCAAATCATACCGGTAACGAAGAATATAACTTCTTTATGGCTGTTCATTTTCCCGATAATCAATTAAATATAATCGATTATAATAGAGTTATTAAAGATTTAAATGGAAATACTGCTGAAGAATTAATCGCAAAACTTGAAGAATCATTTGATGTAGAATGTGTAGGGGAAGATATTTATAAACCGGAAAATCTACACGAATTTAGCATGTATCTTGAAGGAAAATGGTATAAGTTAAATGCTAAAGAAGGTATTTGCGATAATAACGACCCAATTGGAGTATTAGATGTTACAATACTTTCAAACCAAGTTTTAGATCCTATTTTCGATATTAAAGATTTAAGAACTTCTCAAAATATCGATTTTATTGGAGGTATTCGAGGATTAGGCGAATTAAAGAAAAGAGTTGATAACGGAGATATGAAAGTTGCATTTGCTTTATATCCTGTTTCGATGCAACAATTAATAAATATTGCTGATACAGGAAATATTATGCCTCCTAAAACCACTTGGTTTGAACCAAAACTTAGAAGTGGATTAGTTATTCATAAATTAGATTAGTAATAATTTATAATTATATATAAGAACCTCGGCGAAACCGAGGTTTTTAACTTTCTTACTAAAGTTATAATTTATAATTAAAAAAAATAATTAAGCATGAAAGTATCAGAAAATATAAGGAATTTCCTAAAAAACGAAATTCCTAAGAATGTTAAATTAGTTGCAGTTTCGAAAACAAAACCTATTGAAGATATTTGGGATGCTTATAATATCGGATATAGAATATTTGGAGAAAATAAAGTACAGGAACTTGCCAATAAATTCGAATTATTACCCAAAGATATTGAATGGCATATGATAGGTCATTTACAATCGAATAAAGTTAAATTTATTGCCCCATTTGTTTCTTTAATACATGGCGTTGATAAATTTAAATTGTTAAAAACAATTAATAATGAAGGAAAAAAAAATAATAGAGTAATTAATTGTTTGCTACAATTTCATATTGCAAAAGAAGCAACAAAATTTGGATTAAATATCGACGAAGCTGTTGAAATACTTGAATCGGAAGAATATTCACAAATGAAAAATATTCAAATAATTGGAGTTATGGGAATGGCTACTTTTAGCGATAATGAAGACCTTGTGCGTTCTGAATTTAAAGAACTAAATAATATTTTTAATACTTTAAAGGAGAAATATTTCTCAGAGAATTCCGAATTTTGCGAGAAATCAATGGGAATGTCAAACGATTATAAATTAGCTGTTGACGAAGGCTCTACTATGGTTAGAATCGGAAGCCTTTTATTTGGACAAAGAGAATATAAAAACAAGTAATTTATAAAATAGATTATTTAAAATGATGAGGTGTCCAAAAAGTAAAGTTTCAAGTTGTTTATGTCATGTTGAGCTTGTCGAAACATCTCATTTTTAAACTGATAGATTAACTTCGTTGAGCTCGTTTCACTCGGTTCTTCAACTTCGTTCAGAATGACAATAATCTAACTTTTTTGGACAGCCTCGTTTTTTACGAAAAAATATTAATCTTCTTTCTGGTTAAGTAATGTATTAATTGTTTCGTTAATTATTACAGTTTTCTGACTGTCGGATTCTTTAATATGTGCTTTTAATTGAGTAATATAACTGTCAATTATTTCAGTGTTTAATTTTCTGCTCTGATTCTCAATAACAGTATGGGCTTCAAAGGCTAATTCAAAATCTCTTTTAATAATTAATTCAATAAAAACATCGTAATATTCAGAATAATTTAAGCCATTATTCCAACACGAAGAAACTAAAATATTCAGAATCTTAGAATCTGTACAATTTTGTATTGCAGAAAGTAAAAAGGGGACAGATGCTTGATCCTTTAGATTATTAAAAATATTTATAATTTCATTTCGAATTTTTGTATCATCTGAAGATATTAAAAGATTATAAATTTCAGGAATTAGATTTTTGTTTCCTGTTTTCTTTAAATTTTTTAAAGTATCGATTATAAGTGTATTATCGTTTGACTTTAGAATTTTTATTATTTCTTTATTTTCCATAGAATTTTATAATGTTTATACAATTAATTGCTTGTAAGTCTATCCGTTTCTTACAAAATTTAAAAAAAATGAGTAATTCTGAATGAACAAAATTATATAAAAATTGCAAAATATTAGTTATTAAATAGATAAATTAGTATATTGGTTCCTAATTAATAACATCATTAATTAATGTATTGATATGTAAATGTTTTGATTTTCGAAAAAAAACATTATTTTTACTAAAAAATAGATATTAATTGGTATCATTAAATTATAGCTAATTATGAATATGAATTTATTTCGTTTTAAACCTACACAATTTTTTGTAATTGTAGTTGCATTATTATTTATTGCAAGCTGTAGTTCAGATAAGAAAAGTGAACAACAATCTGAAGATGTTGTTATTGTAGATTCTTTAGAATTGAACGAACAAATAATTAAGGACGTAAAAGCGGTTAGAGCTGTTTTTTATGCTTTACCATCTCCTTTGGAAACAGCAATGATTTTGAAGCAAGCAGGAGCGGAATATAACTCTGAATTGTTAAATTCTATCGATAATGCATCGAAATATATAACTAATAAACAGATGGCTGTAAATTTAGGGATTTATACTACAGATCTTAGTTATGCCAGTTTATTCGATCAGACTCAGACTACAATAAACTACATGAATGCTTCGAAGAAAATGGCCGATGGTTTAGGAATTCTTAATTCAATAGATGAATCAATTGTAGAACGTCTTGAAGCAAATATAAATAACCGAGATGTAATTATGGATATTATTTCAGAAACGATTCTTAATACCAGCTCTTTTTTCGAAGAAAATGATAGACAAGCATTATCATCACTTGTTCTTGTTGGAGGATGGGTAGAAGGTTTATATATTGCAACAAATTTACTTGATGAAAATGTAAATATTGAAAATAATGAATTAGTAAATCGTATTGTAGATCAAAAATTAACTCTTGAAACTGTTATGAAATTGCTTTACGAAAACGAAGAAAATCAAGATGTAGCTGATGTCATAGTTAATATTAATGAATTAAAGAAAATATTTGATAAAATTGAAATTTCTTCATCAAAAATAGAACCTGTAACTGATGTCGAAACGAATGTTACTACATTAAAATCGCAAACAGATGTTACTATGAGTACTAAAACTTATAAACAGTTAAAAGAAAAAATTAAGGTAATACGAACAAATTATACATTATAAAAATATCATTAATTATGAAAAAGGTATACCAACTACTAATAATAATTGCAGTATTTGCTTTGATTCCGGTTACAAATCAAGCCCAATGTAAAAGTTTTGCAAAAAAAATATGTAAATTAGAGTTAGCACCATATATTCATGATGGAAATTATAATGCTGCTATATTAACAGAAGGCGAAGATGCAGAATTATATAAAACTTTTTATGCCGGACAAAATTATAGAATATATATATGTAGTTCAGAATCGTTGCCGGGTATAGAATTTCAAGTATTAGATGTTAAAAGAAATGTTTTATACGATAATAGAAATAAAAATAACTCTAAGATATGGGATTTTAAGCTTGAATCGAGCCAACAATTAATAGTATCTTTAAGAGTAAAGAATACCGAAAATGAAAATGAAGAACTTGTTAGCGGATGTGTTGCTATAATGTTTGGAATAAAAGAAAATACCGAAGAATAGTATCTTAGTATAATGATATTTGAAACCTGAGATTATTATCTCAGGTTTTTTAATTTGAATACTAAACTAGTAAATATTTTAGTATAATGTATAATTGATGATAACAAGTAGTTGGGGAGCATTAGAAGAAAATTTCAACAGAAAGAAAAATATTTTTTGTTAAATAGAAGACTTTAAAATAATGAAAAAAAAATACATTTATTTATTACTGATAATTATATTTTTTAGTAGTTGTATTAATAAAGAAAATTCTATTGAATATAAGCCAATAGGTTTTTTCTCATCTGAATATATGCTCGAAACAGGTGCTCCCCGGCAAGGAATTTTAAAACCTGAAACTAAAGGAGTAATTACCTTAGATACTATTTATACCAAAAGTTTAAGTTCTCTTGATGAGTTTGAATACATTTGGGTAATAACTCATTTGCACGAAGCAAAAGATTGGGAAAGTATTATAACCCCACCTGAAAGCGATCATAGATACGGTTTATTTGCAACACGTTCACCACGTCGACCAAATCCAATAGGTTTATCGTTAATAAAAATTGACACAATAATAAAAAATAAGATTTATGTAAGTGGAATTGATATTTTTGACAATACTCCAATACTTGATGTAAAACCGTTTTTGCCATCTATTGATTATGTTTTAAGTGAGAAAAATATGATAGCAGAGATATATTTGGGACACCACGATAAAGATTTTATTACTGATAGTTTAGTAAAAGAATTTGTTCTGGGTGAAAAATATAATGATAAAATTAATCGTGAATTAGACAAATAAGATAATTAATGAAACCACAATAACGTGTAAAAATAATAGCCGAAATAGTAGTAAATTCAAAAATTATATTTTGCTTTAACTTTGTCGTAAATTGAAAGTTTTGAGCACCGTAATCGACTATTATTTTTATACTTACCGTGAAAATGTAAATTATATATCAACAAAACAGTCAATAGTGAATAGTTAATTAAATTAGTTTTGGTTTAATATATTTCCCGGTGTATGATTTCTTTTCATGAATAATATTTTCGGGAGTACCTTCAAACACAATATTTCCACCATTTTTTCCTCCTTCTGGACCTAAATCAATAATCCAATCGCTCGATTTAATAATATCCATATTATGTTCAATTATTATTACTGTATGTCCCCGAGATATTAATGCGTTAAAAGCATTTAATAGTTGTTTAATATCATGAAAATGCAATCCGGTAGTTGGTTCGTCAAAAATAAACATTGTAGGATTATTATTGTGTTCTTTGCTTAAGAATGATGCGAGTTTAACTCTTTGACTTTCTCCTCCGGAAAGAGTGCTGGATGACTGTCCAAGTTTTACATAGCCTAAACCTACATCAGCTAATGGCTTTAATTTTTCAATAATTTTATTGTTAATGTCTTTGTCTGAATTATTTTTATTAAAAAATTCTAAGGCTTCATTGACAGTCATTTCTAATATATCGTAAATGTTTTTGCCACAATATTTTATGTCAAGAATTTCTTCCTTAAATCTATGTCCTTTACAATTTTCGCAAGTAAGTGTAACGTCGGCCATAAATTGCATTTCTATTTTTATTACACCTTCGCCTTTACATTCTTCGCATCGACCTCCTTCGGTATTAAAAGAAAAATATCCTGGTTTATAATTGTTTATTCTTGCAAGTTTCTGGTTAGCAAATAGTTTTCTAATTTCGTCGTAGGCTTTTATATATGTAGCCGGGTTCGATCGCGTAGAACGACCAATTGGGTTTTGATCAACAAATTCAATACGTTTAATACTATTAATATCGCCTTTTAATTGGTCGAATTTTCCTGTTCGTTCGCCTGCCTGATTAATAATTTTACTTAAAGCCGGAAATAAAATATTTTTTACAAGCGACGATTTGCCCGAGCCACTTACACCTGTTACAACAGTTAATATATTTAGTGGAAATTTTACACTTATTCCTTTAAGATTATTTTCTCGGGCTCCAACAATTTCAATAAAATTATTCCATTGTCGTCTTTGGCTTGGAATATGATTTTTTTCAATTTTGTTTAAATATTTTGTAGTAAGACTGTTTTTATCTTTTAATAGTTCTGAATGGTTTCCTTGGAAAACAACCTCGCCACCGAGCCTTCCGGCAAATGGTCCAATATCGATAATTTCGTCTGCTGCTCGTATAATATCCTCATCGTGTTCAACAACAATAACTGTATTCCCGAGATTCTTTAATTCTTCCAGTACTTTTATCAGGCGTGCAGTATCACGAGGATGTAATCCAATACTAGGTTCGTCTAATATATATAACGACCCCACAAGACTGCTTCCTAAAGATGTAGCAAGATTTATTCTTTGCGATTCTCCTCCGGAAAGGGTAGATGATAATCTGCTTAATGTTAAATAGCCTAATCCTACATTTAATAAAAATTTTAATCTGGTTTGTATTTCAAGTAATATTCTACTTACTACTTTCGTTTCATATTTATTTAGATTAATATTTGAAATATATTCATGCAGTTCATTAATAGGCATTTGTACTATCTCTTGAATGTTTTTATCGGCAACTTTAATATATGAAGTTTCTTTTTTTAATCTGCTTCCTTTACATTCCGGACATATTGTTTTTCCACGATATCGCGAAAGCATTACTCTGTATTGAATTTTATATTTTTGTTGTTCTAACGATGCAAAAAAATCATTAAGTCCATAAAAATATTCATTTCCTGTCCATAAAAGTTCTTTTTGTTTGTTTGTAAGTTCGTAGAATGGCTTGTGTATTGGAAAATCAAATTTGTCGGCATTAATAATAAGTTTGTTTTTCCATTCTTGCATTTTTTCTCCTCGCCAACAGAAGATAGCATTCTGATATATCGATAAACTTTTATTAGGAATAACTAAATCTTCATCGATCCCAATAATTTTCCCATAGCCCTCGCATTTAGGACAAGCTCCAAGTGGGTTGTTAAAACTAAATATATGAACCGAGGGTTCTTCGAATTGTATGCCGTCGGCCTCAAATTTATTCGAGAAATGTTCGGTTTTTGTTTTATTATCGAGAGTTTTAATAATACAATTCCCATTACCTTCAGAAAATGCTAATTGTATTGAATCTCCAAATCGACTTATGGAATCTTCGTCTGTTTTTGCTTTTATTCTATCAATAACAAGATTTATTTTATGAATATATTTTGAATTAATATTTTTTGTTGCGAAATCATCGATTTTAATAATCTCGTTATTAAATTCTATACGCGTAATACCTTGTTGTTGTATGTTTTTTAAATGTTCGTTTAGCGATTGTTTTTGATTAAAATTAATTGGGGCAAGAATTAATACTTTTGTTTCGGCAGGTAAATTTGTTATATAGTTAATAACATCGGTTACAGAATGTTGTGTTACTTGTTTCCCTGAGATTGGAGAATATGTTTTGCCAATACGTGCAAAAAAAAGTTTTAAATAGTCATAAATTTCAGTGGATGTTCCAACAGTAGAACGAGGATTTCTAATGTTTACTTTTTGTTCTATTGCTATTGCAGGAGGTATGCCATAAATAAAATCTACTTCGGGCTTATTAATTTTACCTAAAAATTGTCGAGCATACGACGATAAACTTTCAACGTAGCGTCTTTGACCCTCGGCATATATCGTGTCGAAAGCTAGCGAGGATTTTCCCGAGCCCGAAACACCTGTAATAACTATAAGTTTATCGCGTTCAATTGATAAATTTATATTTTTTAGATTATGAATTTTTGCTCCTTTAATTACAATATAATTATTATCCGACATAGATTATTACATGTTATATTAAGATACTTATACAAAAAGTTTTGAAAAAAGAATATTTTTTACTTAATTGCAAAGTAATACTATTATATATTTCTAACCAAAAAAAATGGAGGATTGCTTATAGATTAGATATCTACTTTTTTTATTTTAAAAGGAGGTTGTTATATGAATACAACAAAATTATCTGATCACGAACTGGTAAAGCAGTTTATAAGTGGAAAGCAATCTGGTATTGAAGTCTTAATAAACAGACATAAAGACAGAATTTTTTCTTATATTTTTTTAATGGTAAAAAACGAGCATTTAGCAAATGATATCTTTCAAGATACATTTATTAAGGTTATAAAATCATTAAAAAAAGGAAAGTACCAAGATAATGGAAAATTTGTGTCGTGGGTTATACGAATTGCTCATAATTTAGTAATCGATCACTTTCGAAAAGAAAAACAGTTGAACGTATGTTCAAACGATTCTAATGAGTATGATTTGTTTAATACTGAAAGATTTTCTGAAATAACTGTTGAAGATAAGATTGTAAAAAAACAAATCGAGAATGATGTAAGGAGTCTGTTAAATTTACTTCCCGAAGAACAAAAAGAAGTAATTATTATGAGGCATTATGCCGGCTTAAGCTTTAAAGATATTGCCGAACAAACCGATGTAAGTATTAATACAGCATTAGGACGTATGCGATATGCTTTAATTAACCTTCGTCGTTTTATCGAAGAAAAAAATATGAATTTAACCAGTGTGTAGTTGTTATAACTCTGTGTTAAAGTAATTATAAAAATACTATAATTAAGTATAATAAGTTTTATAATATTTCGTTCTACAGGTAAAATAAAATATTAAATTTTGCCTATGGAAAATAGTTATACATTATTTTATTTAGTTGATAATAGAGACGATGATGTTTTAAATAAGTTATTTATCGATTTTAAAAACTTTAATTTTGAAAAGGAATTATTGAATTTTAAAATTCCTAAAGTTAAAGACGAAATTGTTGAGAATATCTTAAAATATGCATCAGATTGCTCATAATTAAATTTAAACTAAATAAAAAAATAGTCGTTGTTTAACAATGACTATTTTTTTTCTCTGAAATTTGACAATTATAGAAAAAAGTCATATTATTGTAATATCAAAATGATATCAAAATAATATAAAATCAAAACAAATGAAAAGCGAAAAAGAATATTCTCCCTTTTCGGGATACGGAATGATTAGTATTGTATTATTGTTATTAGTAATTTCTATTGCAGGATTAATAATGATAAAGATGCCTTTGCTAGTGGGTTTGTTAGTATTGGCAGTGTTTTTATCATTAGGGTTTGTTATAGTAAATCCGAACGAGTCTTCTATATTAGTTTTATTTGGTTCGTATAAAGGAACAATTAAGAAAAATGGTTTTTTTTGGGTAAATCCATTTTTTATAAAGCAAAAAATATCTTTACGTGCAAGAAATTTCGATAGCGAACCAATTAAAGTAAACGATAAAGTAGGAAATCCAATAAAGATTGGAGTTGTATTGGTATGGAAAGTTGAGAATACATATAAAGCGGCTTTCGATGTTGATGAATTCGAACATTTTGTTATAGTACAAAGCGAAGCAGCTCTAAGAAAGTTGGCAGGAGCATATGCTTACGATAATTTCGAAGACGAAGAAGCCGAACATACTTTACGTTCGGGAGTAGCAGAAGTAAATCAAGAACTTGAGAGAGAAATAAGAGAGAGATTAGATATTGCAGGAATTTTTGTTATTGAAGCTAGAATAAATCATATTTCATATTCCGAAGAAATTGCTAGCGCAATGTTACGACGACAACAAGCAACAGCCGTTGTTGCTGCACGTTACAAAATAGTTGAAGGTGCAGTAGGAATGGTTGAAATAGCACTAGAGAAATTAGCCGAAAAAGAAACAATAGTACTCGACGAAGAAACGAAAGCTGCTATGGTAAGTAATCTGATGGTTGTATTATGTTCCGAAGAATCTGCCAGACCAATTATAAATGCTGGAACATTAAATCATTAATAATGGCAAAGAAAAAATCTTTTGTGCTTCGGATCGATCCCGAAAAATTTAAGTATATTGAAAAATGGGCTGAGGATGAATTCCGTAGTACAAACGGACAATTAGAATGGATAATAAACAAAGCATTAAAGGATGCCGGAAGATTAAAGAAGAAAAAAAATATTTAATTATAAAATTTGAAAAGGATGAAAAATTATAAATACATATGTCCGAAGTGTTCAAATCGTCAATACGAAGTTGATGAATTTAGAGCTACAGGAAGTTTCCTTGCGAAAGTTTTTGATGTTCAGAATAAACGTTTTACAACTATTA
>CAZDCZ010000024.1:0-29374 GCA_964504155.1 uncultured Bacteroidales bacterium
ATTTATAAATATCTTCTTTTTACAATTTCAACAAGTTTATTCACATTAACATCGTCCATATTCCAATTCGAGTATTCAGAAATAAAATTATATGCATTATCGAAAGAATCGAAATTATTTAATAACTGTATAGTATCGATATATTCATCTTTATTTCCTCCAAACAACTCACGTACAAACATAAATTTATCGTTCATCCCGATAGCCGAATTAATATCTCTAATTCCCTTTGCTTGCATCTTTGTCGATAAATCATTTTTATTTTTGCCTTTTGAAATATTATCGTGAATAAATTTCTTCGATTGAAACTTATCTGCAATTATTTTCTCTTCGTCCTGACTTTTGATTTCTGAAATATTTTCTTCTGCTTCGTAATTTTTTTCTTCTAAATAATCGCTTTCCGATTCAATACGTTTTTCTTCATTACCTTCAATAATCTCAAAATCTATTTTTAAATCTGGTTTATTTTCACGTTCCAATTCATTAAGCAAAGTATCTTTAGTTTCTTTTACATTATTGATATTTCGACTTATTTTTTTTGATGATTCTGATTTAATTATTTCATTAATTTCTTCGGTAGTAGGGATATCAACATTTTGTTTAAAACTATCTTTATTCAGTTCATCAAATAATAATAATAAATCGTAAAGATTTCGTATTTTTGACAAAGCTAAATCGATTTCGATTTTAGGAATTTGTTTATTTATATTAAATTTATTTCCAAGTTCGGAAACATCATTAATATTATTAATAATTTTATTTAATATTTCTTTTTTAGACATATAACAAATTTCAATTAATTAAATATTGCACAAAAATAACGATAAAGAATAGATTTTCATATATATGTTTCTCGAAGATACAAATAAAAAAAACAATAAATCAGGTTGGATAGAAGTTATCTGCGGTTCGATGTTCTCTGGAAAAACAGAAGAATTAATAAGGCGATTGAAAAGAGCCGAATATGCAAAATTAAATGTCGAGATATTTAAGCCTCAGATAGATATCCGATATTCTGAAGACGAAGTTGTCTCGCACAATTCAACAACAATACGCTCTACACCTGTATCTTCATCGGGAAATATATTATTACTTACAGGCGATGTTGATGTTATTGGAATAGACGAAGCTCAATTTTTCGACGACGGACTAGTTGATGTATGTAATAAAATTGCCAATACCGGAATACGAGTTATTGTTGCAGGATTAGATATGGATTTTAGAGGAAAACCGTTCGGACCAATACCTTCGCTTCTTGCCTCTGCCGAATATATTACAAAAGTACATGCTATTTGTATGAGATGTGGCAAACTTGCTCAACATTCGTTTAGAAAAACAAAAAACGAGAAATTGGTTGTATTGGGAGAAAAAGACGAATACGAACCATTATGTCGAGAATGCTTTAATAAAGCAATGAATATCAAATAATATTCGCTCAAAGACTAATTTATCTTAATCGTTTTATTATTTTTATGTTTTTCGGTTAATATCGCAGATATTATTATGACTAATTATACCACATACAAAATTAATAAGATATTAAATGGAACTATAACCGGCAATAATAATTCTATTGAATATCTACTAACCGACAGTCGTAAATTAAATTCTCCGAAGACTTCATTATTTTTTGCTCTTATCGGCAATAATCATAATGGACATGATTTTATTCCTGATCTTTATAAAAAAGAAGTAAGAAATTTCGTAGTAAGTAAATTACCAGATAATATTTCGAAGTATAAAGAATCGTGTTTTATTCTGGTTAACAATACATTAACAGCATTACAAGAACTTGCTGCCTACAATCGTAAACAATTTATTATCCCCGTAATAGGAATTACCGGAAGCAATGGAAAAACAATTGTTAAAGAATGGATATCGCATTGTTTACAAGAAAACATTAATATCATTCGCAGTCCGAAAAGCTATAATTCACAAATTGGAGTGCCATTATCGGCTTGGTTAATTAATAAAAATCACGAAATAGCTCTTCTCGAAGCTGGCATCTCTATGCCTAACGAAATGGACAACTTGCAAAATATTATTAATCCTACAATAGGAATAATCACGAATATTGGCGAAGCACATCAAGAAAATTTTATCTCTATTACTCAAAAGATCGACGAAAAGCTAAAGCTATTTACAAATGCATCGACAATAATATATTGCAAAGACCACAAACAAATACACAAACAAATAACTAATAATAAAGAGTTTAAAAACAAAGTATTATTTACTTGGTCGCAAGAAAGCGAGGCAGATCTTTCAATTAAAAATATTACAATCTTAAGCAACACAACAGAAATAGAAGGAATATTTAATAATCGAAACTATACGATTTCTATTCCATTCACCGATAATGCATCTATAGAAGATGCTCTACACACTTGGGCTTTCTTACTATTTATTGACAATGACAAAATAAATATTATAGAATCGCTAAAAACATTGCCAAAAATTGCAATGCGATTGGAACAAAAAAAAGGAATTAACAATTGCACAATTATTAACGACAGTTATAATTCGGATATTAATTCTCTGCAAATAGCATTAAACTATTTACAACATCAAAATCAGCATACTAAAAGAACCTTAATTTTATCGGACATTCTTCAGAGTGGAAAAAGCGAAACAGAATTATACACCGAAGTTGCAAAATTATTAAAGATTAATAATATCAATAAATTAATTGCAATAGGGAATTCTTTATTTAATCAACAAAAAATATTCGACATTAAAGAAAGCTGTTTTTACAAATCTACTTCAGATTTTATTTCTAATATCTCGAAAACAAAATTCAATAACGAAGCTATCTTATTAAAAGGGTCTAGAAAATTCTATTTCGAGAAAATATCGAATATTTTAGAAGAAAAAGTACACCGCACAATTCTTGAGATTAATCTAGATTCTATGATTCAGAATCTAAACTATTTTAGGTCGAAATTACATTCAGAAACAAAGATAATGGTAATGGTAAAAGCTTTCTCGTATGGAAGTGGCTCGTACGAAATAGCAAATTTACTTCAATTCCATCGTATCGATTATCTTGGTGTTGCATATACCGACGAAGGCATTGCTCTTCGCGAGGCTGGCATAACACTTCCTATCATTGTTATGAACCCCGACCCTAACAACTACAAGCTCATGATCGAATATAAGCTTGAACCTGAGATATTTAATTTTTCAACATTAGAAAAATTTAATATTGCTGTTGAGAATTCGAGTTACACTAAATATCCTATTCATATTAAACTCGATACCGGAATGCATCGATTAGGATTTACCGATAACGAGATACAATTACTTATTAATACTTTACAAAAATTTAACAACCTAAAGATAAACTCAATATTCTCGCATCTTGCTGCAAGCGACGAGCCGGAACATGACAGTTTTACTCGCGAACAAATACAAATATTCGATTCTCTAAGTAAAGAAATAATTTCAAAAACTAAATCGAATCCAATACGACATATCCTTAACTCGGCAGGTATAGAACGATTCTCCGAAGCGCAATTCGACATGGTAAGGTTAGGTATTGGTCTTTACGGCATAAGCGCACTTGAACAAACAAACTTAGCTAATGTAAGCACTCTGAAAAGCACAGTATCGCAAATAAAAAACATTGCAAAAAACGACACTATCGGCTACAACAGAAAAGGCAAGGCTAATAAAAATTTAACAATTGCAGTTATTCCTATCGGATATGCCGACGGACTGAACAGAAAGCTAAGTAATGGCGTGGGCAAACTTTATATAAATGGATATATCGTTCCGATAATCGGGAATATTTGTATGGACATGTGTATGGTTGATATTACAGAATGCAATATTCACGAAGGCGACGAAGTAATAATTTTTGGTAAAGAACTATCGGTTAAAAAAATAGCATCGCAACTCGAAACTATTCCTTACGAAATATTCACAAGTATCTCAGAAAGAGTTAATAGAGTATATTTTCAAGAATAATTTATCCACAAAATTTTCAATTTCTAAATTCTAATATTCTTAGGTGTTCATAACTCCTGTATCATTCGTTTATTCAGCATGTTCAGAAGAAATTAGAAACTCTGTATAAACTAAATTATTTCAATTTTCGACACTAATCAACAATCTTATAAGATACAGCCTTTGATTTCGATAGTATTTTGCTTTAATTTGCAGCAAATATTCAAATACAAAGATGAAATTATTTATAAAATCAATATATTTAAAGGCTCTTATTATTGCTACTTCAATAATAACTATTGCAATTTTGTCGTCGGCTATTCGCAGTAACTTATTTGGGGCAAGTGTCAACAAAACAGAAACACTATCGAATAATATAAATAACGAAATAGCTCAAGTTCTTTATTCAGAAAAAGTAAATAAGATAGACTCTTTTATGCATATTCGTTCTAAAAGATATGGGTTTAATGGCAATGTTCTTGTTTCGTATAAAGGCAATTTATTATATAATAACTCATTTGGATATTCTGACCCTAAACACAAAGAAAAACTACAAACAGAATCGATCTTTCAATTAGCATCGGTAAGTAAACAATTTACTGCCATGTCGATAATGATTCTTCATGAAAATGGGAAATTAAATTACGACGACAATATTAAAAAATACTTACCTACTCTACCCTACGATAATATTACCATAAGAATGTTATTAAACCACACATCGGGTTTACCCAATTACATGTGGCTTGTAGAACATTATTGGAAGAAAAAAACTCCACCATATAACAGTGATATAATAAAATTAATGAGCAAATACGAACTCTCTCTTTACTTTAAATCTGGATCACGATTTGTTTATTCTAATACCGGATATGTTGTTCTTGCATCGATTGTAGAGAAGATTTCGAAAATGAAATTTAATGAATTTGTTAACAAAGAAATTTTTGTTCCACTTGAAATGCAAAACAGCTTTGTATATAGTGCCGCATTAAAAAATAAGCACTCCGAGAAATTAACAGGATATAGACACTGGGGACGAAATTACAGAATTATTCCCGAAACTATTAACGATGGAGCTGTTGGCGATAAAGGAATATATTCTACAACCGAAGATTTATATAAATGGGATAAAGCACTATATTCGAATTTGTTAATATCGGCAAAAACTCTGAAAGAAGCTTTTTCTCCTGTAAAAATAAACAACAAATATACCATTCCTTACGGTTTCGGATTTAGAATACGTAATAACGATACAAACAATAAAATTGTATATCATCATGGAAGATGGAATGGTTTTAGAACAAGTTTTTTGCGTTATATGCACGACACAAGTATAGTTGTAGTATTAAACAACACCAGCTCGAACGGAAACACTTTAATAACAAAAAAACTACGACAGATATTAAATACAGACACTGATTCGAGCAATACTCAAAATTTAATTATTGATGTATTCGATAATGGCTCGGATATAGCCATATCTAATTTTATTAAGAAAACCGAAGGATATTCAAGTATCGATACAAATAAAATTAATAAGGTAATCGACATATTAAATAAACACAACAAAAAAAATACATCTGAAGAACTTCGTTGTATTATCGAGAAATATAAAAACGGCGAATTAAATCCTTTGCAGATTAATAATTATACTCTACTAAATAATATTATGTTTTAATTCACTTATTGCTCTTTTAGCATTCTCTACATTATACGAAAAAACTATATTCTTTGTATAATGTTTAACCAACTCGGCAGCTTTCACAAGATTTTTAATCTCAACATCTTCGGCATATAACATAATATATAAAGGTTTACTTATACGCTGAGCAAATGCATTAAGAAGAATTTCGATCCAATAAATAGATAAATATTTCATATCGTAAAGCGGAACAACAAAAAAATCGACAATCTTTTCTAAAGCTTCAATATCGAGTCCGAACCTTTCGGGATGAATTGGATCGGGATATAAGCTAACAGATAATTCTTTAGCCTTACAGTTCTGAGCTACATCATTAACAAATTCGGTAATAATCTGTTGTTTCCATTCTGAGAATTTTAGTCCCGAAGCTTTCCAATTAGAGATACAATCGTTGCAAACACAATAATCCTTATGCGGGAAACCAATTGAATCGAGATGAATCCCTGCAACATTTTTATTACTAACAGTATCTGCAACAAGCTTAATGATTGAATCTTTATAAGCTTTTTTTGACGGACAAATCCAATCGCAGTAAAACTTCTCTTTACTATCGAATCGTGTAGCTTTACCTTGAGCAGATACAGCAATTAATTCGGGGTTTTCTTGTGCAGTTTTATTATCGGCAAAACACGATATTATATTATGCGAATATTCGATAGGACTACGAATTTCGCCATTAACATTTTTCAAATAATTAAAATAGATGTCGAAACTATCAGGAATATGGTTATTATCTTGATAAATTCCGTACATATAAAAAAATTATTAATTAATATTCGAGATTTTATGTTATTTCGAAAAAACTATCCTCTGGAACTAATCTGGTCGAGGCGTTTAATATTTAGTATTCTAATTTTTCTTCCTTCGAGACCAATAACTTTTTCACCGGCAAACGACGACAAAGTACGTATAGCATTTGATGTTGTCATATTCGACAAATTAGCAATATCTTCGCGAGAGAGATAAATTTTTATTGTTTCTCCATCTTCTTCGAATCCGTATGTATCTTTCAAGAAAATTAACGATTCTGCCAATCTTCCACGAATATGTTTTTGAGTAAGAGTAACTGTGCGCTTATTCGAAAAGCCTAATTCAGATGCTAATGAACGAATAATGTTAAAAGACAGATCAGAGTTTACATTTAATAACTTAAATAATGTTTCTTTCTCGATAGTACAAATAAGAGAATCTTCGATAGCTACAGCAGAAGCAATATAATTCTCATCGGCAAACAAAGCTCTGTAACCAATAAATCCAACGGGTTTAGCCATTCTTACAATCTGCTCACGACCTCCTACTCCCTCTTTAAAAATCTTAACTTTACCACTCGACAATGCCATTAAACCAACCGGTTTATCTCCTTCTTTATATATAATCTCGTTTTTTTTATAACGTGTACAAGTACTATTTTTCTTTAGCAATTCTTTTTCGCTATTGGCTAGCACACTAAAAACAGACATTTCACTATCTATAATATTATAACAACCATCCATTATTATACAATTTTAAATATCAATATGTTCTACAACACAAAGATAGTTTTTTTTCTAAATATTCTAATTTTTAACAACTATAATAATAAAAATAAAAATTAGCGTAGACATCATTAACCATGAACTATACAAGATAATAAATTAGTATTTTGCTACAAGAGGCATTCTTCGACCGGCTCCGAATGCCTTCGACGAGATTCGTATTATTGGTGGAGCTTGATATCGTTTATATTCATTCGAATTAACAAGTTTAATAATTCTTCTTACTACTTTCTCATCAAATCCTTCGTCGATAATATCACCGATACTTTTTTGCAATTCTATATATTCGAAAAGTATTTTGTCTAAAATATCGTAATCGGGTAAAGAATCCGAATCTTTTTGGTCGGGTCGTAATTCTGCCGACGGAGGTTTAACAATAGTATTCTCGGGAATTATCTCTTTCTCTGAATTCATAAATCTAGCTAACTTAAACACATCTGTTTTATAAACATCGCCTAGAACAGATAATCCTCCATTCATATCGCCATACAAAGTGCCATATCCTACGGCAGCTTCGCTTTTGTTTGAAGTATTAAGCAAAATATGTCCGAATTTATTCGACAATGCCATTAATACCGTACCTCTGGTACGTGCCTGAATATTTTCTTCGGTAATATCTATAGGCATATCTTTAAAAATATGACTCAAGGAATCTTCAAAATTATCTACAATATTTTGTATATTAATAATATCGTACTCTATATTAAGGTTATTAGCTAAATCAACGGCATCTTTAATAGAATGGTCGGAAGAATATTTCGATGGCAATAATAGTACTCTCAAATTTTCATTACCTAAAGCTCTCTCTGCTAAAACCAAACTTACAGCAGAATCTATACCTCCAGACAATCCTAATGTTGCTTTTTCGAATTTCATTTTGCCAAAATAGTCTCTAATACCAAGAACTAATGCGTCGTGAATTTTCTTTATCAACTCATCATCATTTTCTTGATGATTTTTCTCTGCATTAGCAATCTGTTCTAAATCGAAAACCTTATAATCTTCTGCAAAATATTCTAATTCATCAACAATAAGTCCGCTATTATTAACCACCATCGAACCTCCATCGAAAACAAGTTCTGTTTGCGCACCTACTTGATTTACATAAAATATTGGCAATTGATATTTTTTTGCATTCCTGATAAAGATATTTTTTCTACCCCAAATACGAGTATAAGAAAAAGGAGAAGCAGCAATATTTACAACAAAATCGGGATTGTATTCAGAAAGTTTCTCCATAGGAGTAATATTATAAAGCTGACTTTTTGCAAAAGAACTCTCTACAGGTTGAATATCCCATAAATCTTCACATATTGTTATAGCAATTCTTTTATCTTTATACTCTACAATATTAAATTTCTCGTTAGGTTCGAAATATCGATGTTCGTCGAAAATATCGTATGTTGGCAAAAGTGATTTATTCTGCTGAAACTGAACTTGCCCCTCGTTTAAAAACAATGCCGAATTAAACAACTGTTTTCCTTTCTTTCGGTAATTTATTGTTGGGGCACCAATAATTGCAGCAATACCATAACATTTTTCGGCTATTTTATTTATTGCATCTTCGTTATCTTGAATAAATGATTTTTTCTCGAGCAAATCTTGTGGAGGATAACCACAAACCGACAGTTCTGAAAATATCACTAAATCGACTTTATAGTTCTTCGCCTTATCTATTGTATTAATAATTGAAGATACATTACCTTCGAAATCGCCAATATTATAATTTAACTGAGCTAATGCAATTTTCATATCCTTATTATTTTTGTAATTATTAATTTAATAATCATTAATGTTAAACATACATATTTTCTACGATTAAATATCTAATTAAAATCTATTCATAAAATTAATGTTTATTCCCAAGACTTACAAAATCAGGAAAACGTAATTTACTAGTGTAATTGAATATTTCTTTGACAAACGTCGTAACTCATCAACGGATATTATTGACAAACACTAATTAAAAAAGAACTCCAATACGTAATGCAATATTACTTAACACAACCTTATTATTGCCGGGCTTAGTAATATCAATAAAACCATTAGTATATGTAAATCCTACAGTAATTGAGCTATTACCTCCTAAAGAATATTCTGCTCCCCCGCCAATGTAATATCCTAAATCTAATAACTTAATTTCGTCGTTAATATTTTCTTTTTCTAAAGAATTTGCTTCTGAGGTACCGGTCGATTTAATATTTATTCCGGTATTTAATCCTAAGTTTGTATAAAATGTAAAATAACCTATCTCATTAGTTTTTAATTTTAATCCTAAAGGGATATTTATATATTGCAAATTATACTCTAGGGTACTACCTGCAACCAATGAATCGACATTTCCATGTATACTAATATATTTTAGATTGTCGAAAATAAGATTACCTCCAACTTTATTTATCGAAATCCCGGTAGAAAAGGCATAATTGGGGGCAAAATAATTATCGATGCTCAAACCTACATTTACACCAATTTTAGAATCGGCTTTATCAACAGATTTTGAATCGGGTGTCATCCACGATATTTTTGGATCAACAAAAATTCCTAATTGCACTTTTTGTGCAAAAATATTTTCCGATAATATAGAAAATAATATTATTCCAATAATTAATATCTTTTTCATAATTTTGAGGTTCATAATGTTTTTACAAAAATATATAAATTTCGGTTGAAAAAACAATCGAAAATATCTTATTACATTAATCAGACCAATTAAATACTAAAATTATTAAAAAATGAAAAAAAAGATAATAACATCAGGTTTTTTTATTCTATTATTACTTTCGTGTACTAAAAACAATCGTTCAGCAATTAACACATCTGACATTGATATAAAAATAGAAATTAAACGTTTAGATATAGATTTATTTAATGTAGATATAGATAGTGTTGAAAAAGATATTCCTTATTTAAGAACTAAATATGAAAATTTCTTCGAATTATATAATACCAAGGTTTTAAATTTAGGCAATAGTAACAATAAAGTATATCCTGAATATTTAACAGGTTTTATTACCGACTATACGATAAATAACATTCATGATAAAACAATTGAAATAATCCCCGATGTAAAACTCTTAAATAAAAAACTAACAAGTAGTTTTAAAAGATACAAATACTATTTCCCGGATAAAACGATTCCTGCCGTTTACACTTTTACAGGAGGATTTAATCAATCTATTGTTATTGCCGACAGTATATTGGGAATAGGTACCGATAAATATTTAGGAAACAATTGCGAATATTATAACAGATTAAAAATTCCAAATTATCAACAAAAAAACATGCACTACAAAAAGATTCCTTCAGATTGTATAAAATCATGGATATCGACAGAATTTATTTATAATGACTCTATAGACAATTTAGCTAATAACATTATTTATAGTGGAAAGATACAATACCTACTCGATGCTTTAATGCCAAATGAACCCGACACATTAAAATTTGGGTTTACAAATCGAGAACTGAATTGGTGCAAATATAACGAAAAAGAAATGTGGAGTAACTTAATTGAGAACAAATTACTTTTCTCTACAGATTATATGACTATTAATAAATTTATTAATCCTGCACCATTTACTTCAGGTTTTCCTCAAGAATCGCCGGGAAGAGCTATTGTTTGGTTAGGTCGCGAAATAGTGTATGCTTATATGGATAAGAATCCTAATATATCAATACCTGAACTAATGAATGAAGACGATTATCAGAAAATTCTTACAGAATCGAGCTATAAACCATAATAATTATTATGGTTTATAGTTTACTTATTAAGGACATCAAAAAATAACAAATCCTGCCATTTCGAGCAAAGTCGAGACATCGGCTTAAAATAATACAGATTACTAATTGTTACTAGTACTTATTAACAGATTTCTCCACAAGGTCGAAATGACAGAAAGAATCGCTTTTTAAATACCCTCAATTATATTTAATCAAACTCAAATTAATACAATACAATTTTCTTTTTTATTATTTCGTTATCGAAATATAACTTAACAAAATAAACACCATTATTAAAATCAGAAAAATCTAATTCTTTTACTCCCGATAAATTTTCGAATTCTTCGGAATATATTATCTGACCGGTAATATTAACTAACTCTATTGTTCCATTATTTATAATCTTATTAAATTTTATTTTAACAATTCCTTTAGATGGATTTGGGAAAATTTTAATATTATTTTTATCGATAGTTTTAATAGCATCGGCATTAGTAATATTAATATTAACTGCGTCTGATGTTTGACATCTACTATTAGTTAAATTATTAATAACAGTTACGCTAATTTCGAAAGGACCACCTAAACCTAAATCTGCACCGTTTACAGTAATTGTTTCTGTTGTTTCGCCGGTACTCCATTGATAAATATAATCGGAGTAATTACTGCTACAATCAGCAGAATTAGCATCTAATACTATTGATTTATTTAATGCAATTGTAGTATCATTTGGCATATCGAGATTGGCAGGACAAACATTTTTATATACATTAACAGTGTCGTATGTTGTACATATCCGACCGGAATAAGAATAAATAATTTCAACACTATATTCATTATATTCCGAGCTAATATCATCGGGATAAACAGTTATAGTCTCTGTTGTATCGCCCGTATTCCAATAGTAAGAATAGTTTGCATAATTGGCTTCACAATAACTATTTGCATCAATAACAATTGAATCATTATTGCAAATAGTAGTATCATCAGGCATTGTAAAATTAGCAATACATGAATTCCATTGGCTATTAATATAATCAGAATCCTGGCAACCATTAGCATCTGTAACAGTTACAGATACATCTGATGTTGTCCAAATTGACTGGGTTGTTTCACCGGTACTCCAATTATAATATAAACCATCGCCTGCTGTTATTAAAACAGAATCGGTATTTTCGTCGTAACAGAAATAATTGACAGGTGCTGCGATAGGCGAAGAGAAAGTTACAATAATTGTATCATTATATTGCTCTGCACCAAGAGTTACAGTTACAAAATATTCTTCCGACCCATATCCAATATCAGTAGAATCGACAAGCACATAACTTGAACTAGTCCCGGTTGACCACGAATAAGTATCAAAGCCTTCTCCGGCATCAATTTTATATTCGGCATCAACACATGCTGTTGCATCATCTCCAAGGCTGAAAGTAAGGCTTGTGAATTCATCGGCCCCAATATCCGGTGTTGTTGCATCTCTCGGTTCGCCGTCAATATCATCGGTAACTTCGGGTAATGGAGTTGCTGCGTTATTTAATAATACATTTGAAGTATGTAAATCGGTATTTGATACAAAATTTGGATTTGACGAAACTGAATTACTACCAAATCCGGAAGCTGTTTGCCAATCTGCCAAATCTACAATACCTGCATTTAACCAATTTGCAATATACTCGCCGTTTGAATATAAATTATTAAAATCTGCCGATAAAATTTGAGACCAGCCGAACATACATTTTAATGCATATCCATCGGCATGGTTTGCAAAATTATTATTCTTTATCTCTGCATTACTTGTGCTATATGTAACATCTAAAGCTACAGGAGAGGAAGAACCATAAATATTTACAGAATTGTTATAGCATTTTGAATTAGTTCCCAATCCATATATACCTGTTGAATGATAATCATTTGATTTGAGAGTAATGAAATTATTCAACACTAAATTATTATAACCTTCAATATGTAAGCCATATGAATTATAATCCCTATTAATATTAATTATGTTTTTTGTAATTATAGTTGAATCCATGTCGAAAACAATTCCAATACCAGAATAATTAATATCAAGTTGATAATTATTTTCAATGGTGTTTTTTTCAATTAATAGGTTCTTTTGATAATGAGCATAAACACCATAAGCAGATTGATTGGTAAAATAATTACCTGAAATTGTATTAAATGTTTCTTTATCATTATTCCCTCCATCTAAATAAATTCCGTAACTACCGTTAACAAATCTGTTCCCCTGAATTATATTGCTGGTATCCCTACTGGTATTGTCTGCAGGAAAATAAACCAGCGCCTGATAATTATTATCCTCATCTGAAATATCACCGCTAATTATACAATTTTGAATAGAATTATTACAAGCACCATTACCAATCTCTATTACTCTACCACAAATAGTATCTTCAGCCTGAATAGTAATTTGCTTAAATACAAACCTGTCTGCACCATTAAGTTTTAAAGTGTAATTATTTAAAGTGTCTGCTTTGTATGTTAATATTACACTTGTGCTATCAGCTGTTTCCGATTGGAAAGTAATAGTATCGTTTTCGGTATAACCGGAAATATCTTTGTTAATAAGAATTTGTTCATTGTAAGTTCCGGCTTCGATATTGAATATAACAGAACCATTAACTCCGCATTCAAACAATGCTGAAACAGCTTCATTAAATGTAGTATAATCGCCCGATGAACCAATTGTATATGTTCCACTTATTGGGCCTGTACAAGTTGAAGTAAATTCATCTGCTCCTATATCAGGATTTGTAGCATCTCTTGGTTCTCCGTCAATATCATCAGTAATTTCCGGTAATGAAGTTCCTGCATTATCGATAAATAATGAGTTTGTATGCAAATCCGAATTGCTTACAAAATAAGGAGATTCATAAATAGAGTGAGTGTCTATGCCTGTAGCAGATTGACAAGTAGAAAGATTGAAGCTACTATTTTCTGAATAAAAACAATTATAATCGCTGTTTAAAGAAGTAGGTGATTGTACTTTTATTGGATTATTATTTTTATTTATTATTATATTATTAACTAGATTAATATTGTCGGTAATATATAAATAAACAGCCTGTTCGGTACCTGTAATATTAATACTATTATAATAAACATTAGTAAAGCTTGAGCTATAAAACAGACCAATACCACTATGATTCCATGCAGAACTAATATTACCCGATATAAAATTGTTAGTTATATAATTTCTATTTGTTTCATCGCCCTGGCAATGGTCTAGAAATATACCATTATTGGCATTGTTTAAACGAATATCGTTAGCATTAATATTAATATTTGTGCTTTCTTTTAAATATATTCCTGTAGTATGTGATACAATTTCGTTATTAGAAACAATCGGATTGTTACAATATTCTAATCCTATACTATTATAATATTGATTTGTAAAAATATTGTTACTAATATTTACTGATTGTTCTGTTTCGGTATTTCCATGTAAATAAATTCCATTGCCTCCATTAATAAATCTGTTATTTTGAAATACAAGATTTGAGTCGTTGTAAGCTCCGGAATAAATAAACGTAGAACTTAAATTATTCGAAGTAAAAATATTTCCGCTAAAAGTATTATTACAAGCATTAGAATCGAGAAGAACAAAGTTTACTGCACTATCACTCGAAAATGCAAGATGCTTAAATCTTAAATAATCTGCTCCGTTAAGATTAAATAAATAATCGGTAGAATCGGTAGTTAATATAACATCGGTACTATCGCCTGTTTGCGATTGAAAAGTAATAGTATTTGTTTCCGATACTCCGGCAACTTCGTTTAATAAATATTGATTATTATATGTTCCTGATTTAATATTAAAAATTACAGCATTATTTACACCACAATTATTAAGTGAATCTATGGCAGCTTTTATGGTTAAGAAATCAGATGGTGCATTACCAATAACATAAGTTCCGGAAAGTGGAGAACATGCCCGTAATGAAACTTTTAGGGTGTCATTTCTATTAACATAGTCGGGAAGATAGTTAGGATTTTCTGTCCATATTTTTACTAAATGGTCGCCATACGTCAAATTGAAAGTTCCAATATTTAAGTTAGTTATCTCATTTTGCGGATTTACTGTTCCGTTCCAATGATACAAATTTTCTGTTTCCTCATCTATTTTGTATTTCAAATCAACATCTTGTAATATATCTAATCCGAAATTTTTAAAATCAATGATAAAATCGTTATCTCCTGAATTCACAGGCGTATCAGAACCTGCCAACTTTGTTACGCCGGCATCTTTCGGAATAGAAAAGAATAATTGTAAAGCAGGTACCCTACTGCTACCTGCTACAGATCCTGCCCCTGTCGGAAAAGCATTCAAATCGTAATTATAAATTGCATCGGTATGTACCCACCCTGTTTTAAAATTAATAGCAATTGGTGTTGGTGTACCGGAATGATTTTCGTACAATATCATTAAGTTTTGTGATTTATCGTAATCAAAAACCGTATCTAAATTAATTGTAATCCACCCTATTGAAGTATAATCAATATCTCCGTCAAACACTTTTATAAATTGAGCAGTATCGGGATAATTTGTTGAAGGGTTTAAATCATCATTTGTTAATTTCATATATATTTTCTGATGACCTAACAAATTTCCGTCCTCACTATTTAAATAATAAGCTATTGATTGAATCTTTCCCGAGAAATTAATATAGTCTTTGTTATAAATAGAAGCCGACCATCCATAACCATTATTCGATAAAAAAGGTATTTTATTATCGGAATAATTATTATAAGCAAGTATTTTATTATCGGCAACTCTGATAGTAGTATTAATTGTATCGTTAGTGTTCAATTCGTCGGTGCCGGAATTTGGATTTGTTGTATTGGCTTTTACCGAATATTGCCCGGGGGCAAAAGCAAAATTATTTTGTAAAACGATAGTTTCTGATTCTTGTCCGCAATAAATTGTTCCTGCCCAGTTGAAAGTGGTTTGCGGCGTTCCGCTTAATTCCCATTCAATATCGGCAGAAGTAATTGTATCGGCCATATAATTACGGAACTTACAAGTTAAATCGGCTTGCTGAGGCAAAGTAAAAGTATCTGTTTCGTTAACAGCTGAAATTCCTATATCTAATCCGGGAGCATATTTTAAATAAACCACAGGCATATGACTGGTGTATATACCTGCTCCCCCCGGGAAACTACCATCGTCTGTATTATAAACCGTATTATTGGTTGTTTGATCATGTTCTGTTGGATACAACAAAAAATGATCGGAATCTAGCTCCTTATTAGCACTCTTGTTAATATACAAAATCATTAAGTTATGATTAAGATCAATATCAAATGGAGTATCTAAATGAATAGGAGCAAGTTCGTAATTAAGAAATTCAACCATTCCTGCATATACAAGGGTCATTGCGGTAGTATCGGGAAAAGCATTTGAAGTCATTGCATCATCGGTAACTAATTTCATGAAAATACGCTGATTAAACATAAAAGTATTAGCTCCTGGTCCAAAAGCACCCAATAAAGATGACTTATAAAATATATCGCTAATAGTTCCATACGAATTAATATCGCTTTGTTTATAAACAGTTGCCGACCAACCATATTCATACTGATTGTTACATGGCTGCCATTCAACCGAACCGGAATTTTCAGTTCCAACTTTTACGCTGTATTGTGCCTTTAACTGTAAAACAGCTATTAATGCAATAATAATAAGTATATATTTTTTCATAATTTTTTATAGAATTAATTATTAAAACTAATCAATAAATAAGGTTTTGTAATCGATTATAGCTTAAAATGAAGACGGACTTATCTATCTGTTAATCAATTATTTTACATGTAGGTAATTTATAAAACAAAAAAAATACTTAAACTAATCAATTAAGTAAAAACCATAAAATATAATAATTACTGGCAATATATTATAAAAATATTTCATTGTCAATAATTTTAATAAATTATTAAATATCTAATTACATCTTTATGAAAAAAATAAAACAAATATGACATTTTTACATACAATTGGCAGTAACTCGATTTGGCATATTATATGTTATTTACATTGTTATATATATCCATTTTTAATTATTTAAATTCAACACAAGGTCATGAATATCACAAATATAAGCTCTTATAATGAATTAAAAAGCAAACTAAACAACAAGATAAAAACATATTTATTATTATATAAAAAAGGTTCGGAACAAAGCATGTGCGCTTTAACAAACTTAACAAGAGCAGGCAATACCGAAGGGAATATACAATTATTAAAAGCTAACGTGACAAATGTTCGTGATATACACACCGAATATAATATAACAAGTGTTCCGGCATTATTAGAATTTGAAGGCACAAAATACATAAACATAATAAAAGGATGTCATGATTCTGACTATTACACTATGCATTTCGATAATAATATTTACTCGGCAAAAGCCGATTCTTCAACGAAAACTGTGCAAAGAGTAATTGTATATTCTACTCCAACATGTCCGCACTGCACAACATTAAAAAACTATTTAAAACAACATACTATAGATTTCAGAGATATTGACATTTCGAAAAATCAAAAAATGGCACAAGAATTGGTAAGAAAAAGTGGACAACAAGGAGTTCCTCAGACAGAAATTAACGGGAAAATAATTGTTGGTTTCGATAAATCTAAGATTGACAATATGTTAAATATAAAAACTAATTAATACTAAATAACTAAAAATATTATAACAATGAAAGAATTACAACCATTAAACGAACACGTACTTTTAGATATCTCGGAAGATAAAACAGAACAAAAAACTGCTTCGGGCATTATTATTCCTGATTCGGTAAAAGAAAAAAAGAATACTGCAAAAGTTATTGCAATAAGCAAAATAGAAAATTCGGCAATTAAAGTTGGCGACACAGTATTATATAAAGAATTTGCAGGTACAGAAACAAAAATCGACAATAAAAAATATTTATTAATTGCTTATGCTGATCTTTTAGCTAAAGTTGTTGAAACTGAAAAAATATAGTTTTTATAAGAGACTGTACAAAAAGTAAAATTTCAAGCTATTTATGTCATATTGAGCTTGTCGAAATACCTGATTATTAAAATAGATTCTTCGACTTCGCTCAGAATGACAATAATTTGACCTTTTTAGACAGTCTTTTTTTAATTCAAGCAAAATCAACACATTAAGATATTAATTAAACCAACTCTGTTTTACATCGTCTTATTATAAAAAATAATTTAAAACAGTTCTAAACAAGTATTGTCTAAAACAAAATAAATTATTAAACTTGCAGCGAAAATAAAAGCAGAATGAATAAATTTAAAAAAATAAAAGGAATTATAGCATTAATGGTAGTACTACCATTAATGCTATTTCTACTTTATAATTCTACTGTAAATTTACACTATCATAAATTACCAAATGGAGTAATTATTGCTCACGCGCATCCATACAACGCTAGCTCACATAATACTCCACTCCCAAAACACCAACATACTAAAACCCAATATTTCTTTTTTCACAACATCACTTTTTGGATTTTCACTTTAGTATCGATATTATTATTATCAATACTTTTATACAGCAGTATAAAAAATATAATAATACAATCATTCCAAATAAAGTTTTCAACACATCTTTTACATTTATTTCTTAGAGGTCCTCCGGTATTTTCCGCAAAATAAAAACATTCCCAAGTTTTAAACAACAGGTATTCAACTCAATACATACAATAATGATTTTGTAATATTTTGTTGAATAAATATGGGCATTCAAAGTATTGTTACTTAATTAACAATACTTACGTAAACTCAATATATTATACAAAAATAACATCTGTTGTTAAAAACAGATAAAAATTATATACCAATGAACTCATTAAATAAATATTTCATTATAATATCATTAATATTATTTAATTCTGTTTTTCTATTTGCAACGAACGACAAACCACCTACAATGCTTACTGGGCATATAAAAGATGTAAAAACAGGTGAAGATATTCCGGCAATAACAATACTAGTAAAAGGAACAACATTAGGAACAGCATCAGATTTAAAAGGGAAATATAATCTTAAGAATATTCCTATTGGCAAACATATTATACGAGTACAAGGAATTGGCTACAAAGCAAGCGAAAAGGAAATTACTGTTATCGAAGGAAAGTCTTATAACTTAAACTTTACTATTTCGGAAGATCTTTTAGAACTCGATCAAGTTGTTGTATCGGCAAATAGAAACGAAATTAGCAGAGCAGAAACTCCGGTAATAATAAATTCTATATCGCCGAAAATATTTGAAACAACACAATCTATAACAATATCAGAGAGTTTATCATTCACTCCGGGATTACGAATAGAAACAAACTGTCAGAATTGCGGATTTTCACAATTACGAATGAACGGTCTTGATGGTCCATATACTCAGATATTAATAAATAGTCGTCCTGTATTTAGTGGTTTGGCAGGAGTATATGGTTTAGAACAAATTCCTACAAGCATGATAGAAAGAGTTGAAGTAATTCGCGGAGGCGGCTCTGCCCTATTTGGAGGTAATGCTATTGCCGGAACGGTTAATCTTATTACTAAAGAACCTCTGAATAATACTTATCAAATAGGAACTAATCTTGCTTTAATAAATAACGAAAAACCCGATAAGACAATAAGTTTTAACACATCTTTAGTATCTGATGATTACAAAAGCGGAATATTTTTATTTGGGTTAACGCGCGACAAAGATCATTGGGATGCCAATGGAGATAAATATTCGGAAGTAACACAAATAGAAAATAGCTCGATAGGTTTTCGGGCATATCACCGACCTACACATTTAAGCAAAATATCGCTCGAGTTCCATAATTTAAATGAATACAGACGCGGTGGAAACGATTTTAATAAAATGGCTCACGAAGCAGATATTGCAGAACAACTAAAACATAAAATAATAAGTGGAGGATTAACTTACGAAACATATACTAAATCGGAAAAAACAAAATACTCAATTTATAGTTCTACACAATATATTGATAGAGACAGTTATTATGGAGCAGAACAAGACCCTAATGCTTATGGTAGAACAAATGATTTATCTACCTCGTTTGGTTTTCAAGTTGCAAGTAATTTCGACAAAGCTCTTTTTGCTCCATCTGTACTAACTGTTGGTTCGGAATATAATATTGGAGCACTTAACGATAAAAAACTTGGTAACACAAATACCCCAAACACACAAATTGCCGATCAATTATCGAAAACAGGAGGTATTTATGCTCAAAATCAATGGGATTTAAATAAAGTAAAATTACTTCTAGGTTTACGATACGATTATTATGATATTGAAGACAAACTAGATAATACAGGTTCAACCTCGGGAGATATATTAAACCCCAGAATAAACTTAATGTACGACATTGCACACAACATGCAAGTACGACTTAGTTATGCTAAAGGATTTAGAGCACCACAAATTTTCGACGAAGATTTACATATTGAGGCATCAGCAGCAAGAAGAATAATACATAAAAATTCGCCCGATCTTACTCCCGAAAAATCGCACAGTGTAAGTTCTTCTTTCGATATAAATAAAAAAATCGGAAATTGGGAAACTTATTTTCTTGTTGAAGGTTTTTTTACAAAACTTATCGATCCATTTTCTAACGAATTTTCCGATAGAGATACTGACGGCACAGTAACTTATCTGAGAACAAATGCTGCTGAAGGAGCAATAGTAAAAGGAGTAAATTTCGAAACAAAATTTGCTCCATCGTCTAAATACTTTCTACAAATAGGAATGACCATGCAAGAAAGTAATTATTCAAAAAAATTACAGTGGGGAGAAATAGAAACAAGTACCTCTGATAAATTATTACGCTCTCCGAATTTTTACGGTTACTTTATTTCTAGTTTAAAAGTGAAGAAAAAACTTAAACTATCTCTTAATGGCACATACACCGGTAGCATGTATGCTCCGCATCACGGATTAAATATTGCTACAAATGAAGCTACAATTCAAGAACTAGATGCCATAAATAATAATGATATACTTCAATATGAAAGCTTAAAAAAAACAAAAGAATTTTTCGATATGAGTTGCAAAGCATCATACGACATTATATTATCTTCAGGACTTAAATTCCAAATTAGTGCAGGAGTAAATAATATTTTTAATAGTTACCAAAACGATTTCGATAAAGGAATTTATAGAGATGCAGGATATGTTTACGGTCCATCAAACCCTCTTACTACATTTGTTGGAATAAAATTAGGAAATTTTTAATAAGCTTAGTTTGATACAAAAAAATAAGTCTTGTAAAATTTACAAGACTTATTTTTTTTATTTTAGAACTTGTGTCATTTATTCAGGATGAATTGCTTCAACCGGACAAACATCAGCACATGCACCACAATCAGTACAAAGTTCCGGATCAATTTTGTAAATATCTCCTTCAGAGATAGCTTCTACTGGACATTCGTCAATACAAGTACCACAAGCTGTACAATCGTCAGATATTTTATAAGCCATAATAGTAAAATTTAAATTGTTATATAAATTAATAATTCTTACAAAATTATTTTCTATTTTCTAATAACAAAATAAAATTATAGAATATTACATTCTATTTTCTTATTTAAACTGATTCTAAATTAATTATTAATTAAATATTCATTGCAATATACGCCATAGTCCCCATTCCAACACGTAATGCGTTTTCGTCTATATTAAACTTAGATGAATGTAATGTATTAATAAAATTCTCTCCTGAGGCTGTTCCTAAACGATAAAAAGTTGAAGGATATTTCTGCGAGAAAAAAGCAAAATCTTCTGCAGTCATTCTAATATCTAATTCTTCAACTTTCTTATTACCAAGAAATTCTTTTGCCAAAAGCTTTGCATTTTTAGTAACCTCTATATCGTTTATTAAAAACGGATATCCTTTTTTTATATCAACAATACAAGTAGCATTAGATTTTTTTGCAATATACTCAGCAATATTAGTAATTCTATTATGGGTATCGGCTCTCCACTCTTCGTTCATTGTACGAAATGTTCCTTCTATATTCACTTCATTAGGTATTACATTAGTTGCTCCTTGTGCTATAACTTTACCGAAATTTAGAATAGTAGGAATTATATTTTTATCGGAATTAATTTCTTTATGAAGTTCAACAATTATTTCTGATGCTACTAAAACAGTATTTGTTATTTTCTTAGGCATTGCAGCATGTCCACCTTTTCCTTTTACAGTAATATAAATCTCATCGGCAGATGCCATATACATTCCTTCGCGGAAACCCACTGAACCTGTATTCATATCGGGAAATACATGCTGAGCAATAATAATATCAGGTTTTTTCTCGTCGAATATACCCTCATCGAGCATTAATTTTGCTCCACCCGGCAATTTCTCTTCTGCCGGCTGAAATACGACAAGAATTGTTCCTTCGAAATAATCTTTTAACTCATTTAATATTTTTACTGTTCCAAGCATTGAAGCCATATGTACATCATGTCCACATGCATGCATAACTCCATTATTATGAGATTTATAATCAATGTCATTTTCTTCATTAACAGGTAATGCATCCATATCGGCTCGTAAAGCAATTGTTCTACTTTCGGGATTATTCCCTTCGATTTGTGCCAATATTCCATTTTTTGCATATCCTTTTTTAAACGGGATATCTAATTCGCTTAACTTACTTGCTATAAATTCTGAAGTCTTTATCTCGTTAAACGATAACTCGGGATATTTATGCAAATATTGCCGAATATCAACAATCTCACTAAAATATTTCTCCGCTAATTTCTTTATTTCTTTTTCTAAATTCATTTATTTCCAAAAAATCATTTTTAATGATACTACTAACATAAAGATACCAAATATTTTTTGTAATATTTTTTCCGACAGATTAATTGCTATTACAGAACCCAAATAACTTCCCAAAACAAAAGCAATTATTAATATTATGGCAAATTTAAAATTTACATAATCGTTTTTTGCATATTTTATAACAGCTAAAATTCCTATTGGAAATAACAAAACAGCCAAACTTGTTCCTTGTGCTTGATGCTGACTTAATCCGAAAATAAAAATAAGCGCAGGGACAATAACTATACCACCTCCCACTCCCATAGTTCCCCCAACAATTCCGGCAAACAAACCAATACAAATTAAAATTACTATTTCAATAATACTCATTTTCAATTTTCTTTAAAAGTCTAAATTTAACGAAAAATAAAATACCTCAGGGTAAACTGTTCCATTTTCTATTCCCCAAGCCCAATCGAAACGCATAAAATACCCTAGTACTTTAACATGAATACCTGCCCCATATCCTGCAACAATAGGTTCGCGCTGTGAATCGAGAATTACTTTTATTGGACCATTATAAATAATATTTTTATCGTAAGCATTTTCTCCCGAATATGGATTTAAACCTGACCATGCCGTTCCGATATCGAAAAACCCTACTATCTGCAAACTCGACCAGAATGATGAGCTTATAGGATAATTAGAAAAATATTGAATAACAGGCCATCGAATTTCGGTATTAATAAGAGCAAAGCTATTTCCGTTTCTAATATTTTGAGGAAATCCCCGCATATTTGTAGCAACAGTTTGAAAAGCATAATGTTCAGACTCGTCAATTCCCACTTCGCTCAAAGGAATAAAACTAGGTATATTCTTCGAAAAATTTGTCCAATTATCGACCCCACCTAAATAATAAATTAATTTATTATGTCCAAGAGATGTGCTTGCTGCAAACCTCGATGCCAATATCATTTCTTTGTGTATTGGAATATAGTTTCTTATATCTGCTCCTAAAACAAACAAATCTGATTTTCTCTCATTAACTTGTTTAAAATATTCTCCAAAAAGTTTTAATCTAGTTCCATTATACAAATTTATGCCTTTAGAAATGGTATTATCAAAAATATATTCTCCTTTTAATCCGAACCAAATTTTGCAAATATCTTTTTTTAACAAATTTTGTATGTTAGTAGCCAAAAAAGTAGAATTATCAATTCGTCCCGAAACAGTTCCTCTTACAGACGAAACTTGACTAAAAGGCAATTTCGAAATATAAATTAATTCATTAGTTTTAGTTTTGCTAATAAATGTACTTGCAATATTTTTATACGATTGTCGATGATATAATATCTGTTTATCGATTTTATGTTTTAGATTTTCAAAACTTATTAGATATTCATTACTCTTAAAATCGGCAGAAAATCTAAAACCTGCAACAATTTTATAATCTTCGAATAAATCATTGATTCCTATTTTAAACAAACCATTAATTCCCGGATTAAAGTACACAGCCCCTCCTGTAAACGCCTGATATGATGAGTTTAAAAAATTAAAATCTACCTGATTTACCAATTGATTTGCATAAAATGTCTTTTGATAAATTTGTATTTCGGGAAATTTAAACCTTTTAAACAATCCTGTATCTTGAACAATTCCTTGATATTTATAATTATATAAGAACTTTTCTTTCTCGAAAATATAGTTATTTACATCAGAATTATTATTCGAAATAAGTAATATGGTATCAAATTTCAGTTCTTTTGCTAACTCATTATCAATATTTTCTTTTTCTTTTAACCAATTAGATTTATAAATTGTATTATCAATAGTAAATATTTCAGAATTATTATTTTCGAAAATATTATTTTTTATATAATATTTACCGTTATAATATTTCAAATCTGCTTGAAATTGGTTATTCTCGCTAACATCATATGCCAATATATTACTAGAATATTTGGTAATTGGGTTATCGTTCAAAAAATATCGATAATGTATGCAAGTATCGATATTACTAATTGAACTATCGTATTTGGCAGTATAAATATTTCTTATTCCATTATTATCGCTTAAAAATAGATAATTATGTTTTTTTATTTCAATAGGATTTATTTCATTACAAAATTTTGTGTCAGAAATTTTTCTTAATACTTTGTCGTTAGAATTAAGATTATAAACAAACAAATCGAAATTATCTTGTATTTGAGATTTTGTATTACAATCTAAGGAATCATATTTTCTGTTAGAGCTAAAAATTATTTTATCCGATTTTTCAATAAATCTAGGTGAAATATCATCTGCAATATCATTGGTTAATTGTTTGTTTGTTGAAGAAGCTAAATAATGGATAAAAATATCTGTTTTCCCATTTTTTACAGCCGAGAAAACTAATTTCGATGCATTTTCGGAATAATCAAAATATAATACTTTATCAAAATATAACAGATTCTTCATCGAGATTTTATCATCATCAATATAATAATGGCACAATTTTAACATTCCTTCATCTTCGATAATAAAACTTAATATATTACCACTCGGATGCCATTGTATTACTGGATATGAATAGTCTGCTATCTGTTTTATTTTATTTCCGTTTTTATAAACAAGAGTGTTTTTCCCGGTTCTAAAATTATATATCCATATTTTATATCTGTCCATATTGTTTTTTACATAAGCAATATTTTTACCGTTTGGCGATAAGCAAATTTTAGTAATCTTGATTTTACTCTTAATTATATAGTTTTCTACCGGATTACTATTCCACTTAGTTTTACTATACAAATTTGTATAATATTGAAACCATTGCTCCGATATTTCTTTCAGAGAAATACCCGATACGCCTATCATTCCGGCATTTACACTTTTATTTATGCGCGTAACATAAACAATATCGCCAATAATATTACTCCCATATATATTGGATATATATCTCCAAAACGAATGTCCTGCCATAATTGCATCTTCGCCTTCAAGTTTGCTAATTTTTTTGTATTTTTTATTTAGTATTCCATCTTTAACCCTATTATCTATTTCTATATTCCAATCATCAGACAAATACGAAATTACTCCATAAAAATACCAATCGGGAATATTCAACATAGCTGAGCTAGACATATTTTCTGTTAAACCAATACCATACAACATTTCATTCAATATTATCTCGCTAATGGCTGCTCTTATTTGTTTTTCAAATTCTTTATGATTTCCTTGAAAAAACAAGCTAACTTTATTTTTTTTTATTTGAGTTGTTCCTCCTGTGTTAGATATATCTTTACCGGTAAGCAATCCAATATTACTTTGTTTAAAATCCGATTGCTTATTGTAAACAATAAATATTAGTCTTTGTTCTAATCGATGATTTAATATACTTTCAAGTTTTAACAATTCATCGTAAGCATATTTCCCAACGTATTTTGCTATTTCTGTACCTTCTTGATTAAAATATACATCGTACCTATCGAAACGATAATACGACCAATAGAAATTGTTATACTGAACCCGATTTTTGCCAAATGTCATCTGGTGTCCGTTATAAAATTGAGAATATCCTTTTTCTCCGATAAATAAAAATATCAAAAAAAGATACAGGAATATTTTTTTTGTTTTAATCAATTATCTAAATTTATCGTTTGGAACAAATTTTGTATAATAAATAATTATTATTTCTTTCAATTTTAAAATTTTATCTTTGTAAGATACACAAATTAAATAAATTTTTATAACTATGAAAAAAATCACATTATTACTATCATTAATTCTTTTCCTTGCTTCTTTTTCTTTTTCGCAGCAAAAAAAAGCTACTATAATATTTGATACTGAGATTCACAATTTCAAAACTATTAAAGAAGATAATGGCAAAGTTACTCATAAATTTATTTTCACAAATACTGGGAATACTCCATTAATAATAAATTCGGTAAAAGCTACATGTGGTTGTACTTCTCCGGAATGGACAAAACAACCGGTTCTTCCGGGACAGAATGGTTATGTAAGCGCAACATTCGACCCAAGAAATCGTCCGGGGAAATTTAATAAAAGTATAGTAATACAAACAAACGCATCGAAACCAACAATAATTTTACGTATTACAGGAGAAGTAATCCCTCGAGTAAAGACAGTAAGTGATATTTATCCAAGAATCGTTGGTAATATTAGAATGAAGTCGAATCACCTTGCTTTTGTACAAGTTTATAAAAACAAAACAAAAACCGATTCATTACAAATTATTAATACTTCAGACGAAATTGTTAAACTTAGTTTTAAAAATACTCCATCGCATATTAGTTTAAAAACTGTTCCTGCTAGCTTAAAACCAGGTGAAAAAGGCATAATATTAGGAACGTATGATGCTTCAAAGAAAAACGATTGGGGTTTTGTTATCGACCAATTATCTATTTTAATTAACAATAAACCAGTAAGTAACAACAGACTTACTGTTAGCGCAAAAATTGAAGAAGATTTTTCTAATCTCTCTGCTAAAGAGTTAGCAAAAGCTCCCAAAATAAGCATTCCTGAGAAAACGTTTAATTTTGGTACTGCAAAACAAAAATCGAAAGTTAAACATGTTTTTAAATTTAAAAACGAAGGAAAAAGCGACTTAATAATTCGAAAAATTCGTTCATCATGCGGATGCACAACTGTTGCTCCTGAAAAAACCGTTATAAAACCAGGCGAAACAAGTTCATTTACAGCAATATTTAGCACATCAATGAGAAAAGGAATGCAACGCAAATCTATTTATTTAATAACTAACGATCCAGAAAACTCTAATATCCGTTTAACTATTAGCGGAAAAGTTGAACCATAGCATATTGTTGGGAATACTTAATATATTTGAGTATTCCCAATTTTTCTTATTATTGTCTGAAAAATTAAATTTTATGCTAAAATATAAACTCCAATATTTTTTATTATTTATTGTCCTTACTATATCGTTTACTACATATTCGCAAGAAAACGAAACCAACACAATTACAACAGGACCAGTATTAGGGAAATTGCTAATTATCGGAGGAAATGCTTCTGATAGTATTTTTCTTGAACGTTTTGCTGATTTAGCAGGTGGTAAAGATGCTAATATTGTTATTATTCCTACAGCAAGAAACGATGCTGATTTAGCAAAAGATACAGCTTTTAAGAATTTATCTAATAGATTTGCCAAAGCCGGATTTTCAAATATTTCAATATTACACACTAGAAATAAACAAAAAGCAAATAATCCGAATTTCACTAAACCTCTTGCATCGGCATCAGGAGTATGGTTTCAAGGAGGAAGACAATGGCGATTAGCTGATGCTTATCTCAACACCTTAACTCATCTCGATATAATTGGAGTACTTAATCGCGGAGGAATAATAGCCGGAACATCGGCAGGTGCAACAATTCAAGGCTCCTTACTTATTAGAGGCGATAGTAAAAACAATACCATACTTTTAGGAGATCACACAAAAGGATTGGGCCTTATTAAAAATATTGCTATCGATCAACACTTAATAACACGAAATCGCCAATTCGATATATTTGAAATATTTGAAAGATATCCCAAAATACTTGGTATTGGACTAGATGAAAATACTGGTATTATTGTATCGGGCAACCAATTCGAAGTAATTGGAGAAAGCTATGTTGCAATATACGACAAAACACGATGGTCGGCCGAGAAAGACACTATTTATAAATTACCACCAAATAGCAAAGAATTTTATTTTCTTAAAAAAGGCGATATTTATAATATAGAAGAAAGGCGAGTTGTTTTAAAAAATAAATAATCCTGCTAAAAATATTTTCGCAAATTAAAACAAGCTCTTCGTCAGCAAAATATCACTGTTTATCACAATAGAACATAACAGCAGTAACTAATTATGTATCTTTAACGTACAACAGACATACGAAAAATATACCTATTTTTATGACTACACGAAAGCTAAAGAAAATAAACGATGAGGAATGGAAACAAGTTGCCTGTGCAGACAAAAAATATTTTGTAAGTAATTATGGCAGAATAAAAAGTTTCTGCTACGACAAGATTAATGGCAAAATTCTTAATCCAGGAATGACAAAAGGATTTCAGACTGTAACATTTAAATCGAATGGGAAGAAAAAAACTCATCTTGTCCACAAACTAGTTGCTATAGCATTTGTTCCAAGAAAAAGTGATGAGCATATAATATCTACTCATCTCGATTGGAATAAAACAAATAATCATTACTCAAATTTAAAATGGTTAACAAGAAAAGAATCTTACGATAGGATAATTCCACGCCTTCAGGAAATTAATAGAGTTAAAAATAAAGGCTTAGTTAGAAACTCCAAACTAAAGCCGGAAGACGTTAAAAAATTAAAAGAAATGCTTCATAAAGGAATAAAGCAAAATGTTATTGCAAAATTATTTTCTATTAGCGAAATGCAAGTTACAAGAATAAAAAGAGGCGATAACTGGGCAAATATTGCACCCGAATTATCTCAAAAATAAACTTACATTTTACTATATTTCTAAACCATAGCTAGTTGCTATGGTTTTTTATGTCAAATTATTTGTTTGCTTTAAAAACTTGTTTATTTTGTTCTTTTATTTTGTACAAACAAGCTACTTTACAATACGAATATTTACAGTAACAAACTTTTATTCTTTTATTGAAATAATTACAAATTGTTCTATTTTTGATTT
>CAZDCZ010000024.1:29474-35823 GCA_964504155.1 uncultured Bacteroidales bacterium
TAGCATCGTCCTTAACTTTTAATAAAATTTTCACTAAAAACTATCTCGATAATTTCAACATCAGAAATGCTAATTATTATTTACTGAATAAGAACAAAACAATTAATCTAGACGAAATAATTAACAAAACCGGACTACCATGTTTTGTTAAACCTAATCAAGGAGGATCAAGCTTTGGAATAAGTAAAGTAATTACTGCAGACCAACTAAAACCTGCTATAATTAAAGCTTTCGAAGAAGATAATGAAGTTATAATAGAAGAATTTCTCGATGGGCAAGAATTAACTTGCGGATTAATAAAAACTACTAAGAAAGAATACATTTTCCCTCCCACAGAAATTGTTAGTAAAAACGAATTTTTCGATTACGAAGCAAAATACACCAAAGGAATGGCCGAAGAAATTACTCCTGCCAAAATATCAAAAGAGCTCACAAAAGAGATTCAAGATATATCATCGAAAATTTACAATATACTACAACTTAAAGGAATTGTACGAATAGATTTTATTTATGCTAAATCGAAACTCTATTTTATGGAAGTAAATACCGTTCCGGGCATGAGTGCTGCCAGCATAATACCTCAGCAAGTAAAAGCCTATGGTATGACAATGAAAGACATTTTTTCAATAGCTATTGAAGATGCCTTTAATAGATAACGATTGAAAACTAACTATTGTGTCAAGATATAAGATACAAGATGTAGAACAAGTTAAAAAACTCTCAGCCCCCTGAGCTTGTCGAAAGTTACTGTTATATGCAGAAGAAAAGACAAGGAAATATTGCAAACTACATTAAACAACAGAACTCAAAAAATGGCTCGGAATTACCGAGCCATTTTTTATAATAAATAAAAAATATTATTTACTCTTCTGTGATATAATCTTCGATTGGAGCACAAGAACAAACCAAATTTCTGTCGCCATAACCATCGTCGATACGACTAATAGCCGGCCAGAATTTATTGTCTTTTATCCATTTTAATGGGAATGCTGCTTTTTGTCGAGAATATGGTTTATCCCATTCATCGGCTGTTACGACAAACATTGTATGAGGAGCATTTTTAAGAACATTATTCTCTTCATTATATTTTCCGTCTTTCACTTCATAAATCTCATCATGAACAGCAATCATTGTTTCTACAAATCGATCTAATTCTTGTAATGATTCACTCTCAGTAGGTTCAATCATAAGAGTTCCGTGAACCGGAAACGACAATGTAGGAGCATGAAAGCCATAGTCCATTAATCGTTTTGCAATATCGCCTTCGGTAATATTTGCTAAAGCTTTAAAATTTCTACATTCAAGTATCATTTCGTGAGCTACCATTCCGTTTTCGCCGGTGTATAAAATATCAAAATATTTTTTTAACGATGCAGCCAAATAGTTAGCATTAAGAATAGCAATCTTACTTATTTGCTCTAAACCCTCGCGACCGAGCATTTTAATATATGAGTGAGAAATCGGCAATACTCCTGCACTACCCCAAGGAGCAGCCGAAACAGCTGTAATAGCTTTATCTCCACCAGTTTTAACAATAGGGTTAGATGGTAAAAATGGAACAAGATGTTTAGCTACACCTATTGGGCCAACACCAGGGCCACCTCCACCATGAGGAATTGCAAATGTCTTATGTAAATTCAGATGGCAAACATCAGCACCAATAAATCCCGGATTTGTTAATCCAAGTTGAGCATTCATATTAGCACCATCCATATAAACCAAACCACCATTTTCGTGAATAATATCCATCATCTCTATTATTCGACTCTCGAAAACACCATGTGTAGAAGGATAAGTAACCATAAATGCAGCTAAATTATCTTTATACTTCTCTGCATTAGCCTTAAGATCGTTAACATCAATATTACCATTATCGTCGCATTTTATTACAACAACTTGTCCTCCTGCCATTACAGCACTTGCAGGATTTGTTCCGTGTGCCGATGATGGTATAAGAATCACATTTCTGTTAGCTTGTCCGTTTTGTTTATGATATTCGCGAATAACCATTAATCCGGTATATTCTCCGGCAGCTCCCGAGTTAGGCTGAAAAGATATAGCATCGAAACCTGTTATTTTTTTCAAGTCTTCTTCAAGTTCATTTATCAATTGCTTATACCCTAATGCTTGATTTTCAGGAATAAATGGATGTAATCCTCCAAACTCAGGCCAACTAACAGGTATTAATTCGGTTACGGCATTAAGTTTCATTGTACATGAACCTAAAGATATCATAGAATGTGTTAATGAAATATCTTTTCTTTCGAGTTTTTTAATGTATCTCATCATTTCTGTTTCGGTATGATAATTTTTAAATACATCAAAATCGAGAATTTCTGAGTTTCTTATAAATTTATTATCGAAAGATACTTTTTCTTCTACATTTTCTAATTTTTCAAATTTCTTATTATTTGCTAAAGCAAATATCTCAATTATTGAATTAAGATTTGGCAGAAGCGTTGTTTCATCAAGACTAATACCTATAGTTTTATTATCGATATATCTGAAATTAATTTCTCTTTCAAGAGCTAACTTCTCGATATCTGAACTAGAAATATTTTCAGGTAAAATAATTTTTAAAGTATCAAAGAAATCTTTATTTTCTTGATTATATCCTAACTCTATTAATTTATTATTTAATAAACCAGTATACGAATGAATATGATTTGCAATACGTTTAAGACCTTCCGGACCATGATACACAGCATACATTCCGGCCATAGTAGCCAATAATGCTTGAGCTGTACAAATATTTGAAGTAGCACGTTCTCTTTTAATATGTTGTTCGCGTGTTTGAAGAGCCATACGCAAAGCAGGATTTCCTTGAGCATCTTTAGAAATACCAATAATTCTACCCGGGATAGTTCTTTTAAACTTATCGGTAGTTGCAAAATACCCTGCATGAGGACCACCATAGCCCATAGGCACACCAAAACGCTGAGTAGAACCAACAACAGCATCTACACCCCACTCACCCGGAGGGGTTAAGCTTACTAAGCTAAGGATATCAGCAGCAACAACTATTTTCGAATCGTTTTCGTGAGCTTTTTCTACAAATTTACGGTAATCTTCTATTTTCCCATCGGCTGCAGGATATTGTACTATTGCACCAAAAACTAACTCGTTAAATTCAAACTCCTTGTATTTTCCAAATACTAATTCTATACCAAGTGCATTAGCTCTTGTTTTTAATACATCGATAGTTTGAGGAAAAGTATTTTCATCGACAAAAAACATATTAGCACCTTTTTTCACTGCAGCTCTTGCACGAGCATGAAAAAACATTATCATTGCCTCGGCAGCCGATGTAGCTTCGTCGAGAAGCGATGCATTTGCAAGTTCTAATCCTGTTAAACTCATTATTACAGTCTGGAAATTTAACAAGGCTTCTAATCTTCCTTGCGAAATTTCAGCTTGATATGGAGTATATGAAGTATACCATGAAGGATTCTCAAAAACATTTCTTTGAATAACAGTGGGAAGTATTGTATCGTAATATCCTAAACCAATGTAAGTGTCGAAAATCTTATTTTTTGATGCAATCTTGCGGATATGTTTCATGTATTCATATTCACTCATCGCTTCTGATAATTCAACAGGATTCTTTAATCTTATTGATGAAGGAACCGTTTTGTCAATTAGTTCATCAAGAGATTCTACGCCAATTTTTTTTAGCATTAGGCTAATCTCATGATCTCTTGGACCATTATGACGATTAATAAATTTATCTTGTGCCATAATTTTGTACGTTAATATTATTTATTTTAATTATTTTGCATGCAAATTTATAAAGAACTTCAGTGAATAAAAACCGATAATATAAAGTTTTAGCGTTTTTTATATGTTATGCAACAAAGAAAACATAACTATTTATCCACATAAAAATGGATTTTCGGTTTTTTCCTTTAAAATAGTAGTTGTTGAGCCATGTCCCGGAAAAACGACAACATCATCATTTAGAACAAATAGTTTTTTATTTATACTTCTCATCAATACATTATAATCTCCGCCCGGAAGGTCTGTTCTTCCAATTCCTCCATTAAAAAGAACATCTCCTACTATCACAAATTTATTTTCATCGTTATACAAGGCAATACTACCGGGAGAATGACCCGGAACATGTAAAATTTTCAATGTAGAGTTTCCAAAAGACAGTTCTCCTTCTTTATCGATAATATTATCGGGTAAAGAAGGCTCGTTAAGTTCTAATCCATATGTTATTGCTATTTCTTTTGCTTTTTCAATAAAAAACAAATCGTCTTTATGTGCAAGATTTTTAACATTATATTCGTTTGTTACAAAACTATTACCCAGAATATGGTCGATATGACAATGAGTATTTATTAACAATTTAGGTGTTAGTTTATTTTCTGTTATGAAATTCTTCAACTGCATTTCTTCATTCTCAGTACTACAACCGGCATCAATAATAACACAATCATTTGTATCGTCGTACAATATAAAAGTATTCTCTTGAAATGCATTAAAAACGAATGTTTTAATATTTATCATAATTGTATATTTATTCTTTTCCTTTTAACATTGGCACAAAAATAAATTGTCCATGTTCGGTTTTTTTAAATTTATCTTCCGCAATTTTTTCTATTAGCAGCATTTTTTGCCCATTTATATCTCCAACCGGGACAACTAATAAACCTCCAATTTTTAGTTGTTTTAACAATTCTTCGGGCACTTCGGGAGCTGCGGCGGTTATTAATATTTTATCGAACGGACTATATACAGGGATTCCCTTATAACCATCACCATAAAAGCAATTTGGACTATAACCTAATTCATGCAACAGAGCTCTTGAATTAAGAAATAATTCGCGATGTCGTTCAATAGTATAAACTTTAACTCCTAATTGCATCAATACAGCAGCCTGATATCCGGAACCGGTACCAATTTCTAATACTTTCTCATGTCTTTTTATGTTTAACAATTCTGTTTGAAAAGCAACCGTATAAGGTTGAGAAATTGTTTGTCCATTCCCAATAGGGAAAGCCTGATCTCTATATGCAAAACCAACAAATCCACTATCCATAAATTCATGACGCAACACTTTTCCTATAGCATCTAAAACTTTTTCGTCTTTTATTCCTTTTTCTCTAAGTGCTTCTACAAGCTTATTTCTTAATCCTTTATGTCGATACGAGTCTGTCATTATTGTAATTATACAAAAATATTTTAAGAAACAAAGATATAAGAAGATATTGAAATTATATCATACGATTCTTCATTTTATTTGTCGTGATATTGAAATATAAAAATATTTCTGCTACAAATTATTATTTTATTAACAATACATAGTTAATAAATAGCTATTTTATAAGTTATTATATATTTGAAAATACCTTAAGTTTGTAATCTATGCAAAACAATAAATAACATAGCTTATGAAAATTGGAATTGTTGGATACACTCAAGATACTATAGACTTTTTAAAACTTACTAAAAAAGAGCTTAATCTTAAGGTAATTGGAATATATACAAGCAAAAAAAAAGGCTCGTTTTCTGTAAACGAAAACATTAAATATTATTCCGATTTTAATAAACTTTTAGAAAATTCTGAAGCAATTTTCTTTATTAATAATAAGTCTAATTTTCTCGAACTTGCTACTTTATCGATACAACAATCGAAACACATTTTTATTTATAATATTAATAATTTAACAAAAGAAAATACTAATTCATTATTTAAACTTTCGTCAGAGGCAAAAACAAATATTCAAATAAAAAAGACATCTTTTTTTAATCCTATATTTCAAAACTCTCGAAAATATATCGATAATCCTAAATTAATAGAAATACACAGAAAAAATGAATCGTCTATTAAATATAGTTATCAGAATCTACTCTCCGATATAGGAATAATAAATAGCTGTATAAATTCGAGTCTAAAAAAGTTAAATACAATAATAATTCCATCATCAAAAACAATAAACTCTCTTTTCATTTCTTTTGAATTCGACAATAAGAGCATTGCAACTATTACAACTAACTCTATTTCGAATAAAAACAATGTTAGTGTAAATTTCTTTCAAACAGAAAAAAATATTACTCTTGACTATAATAGAAAAACTTGCAATTTACTCACTGCAAATGGGTGTAAAACAATAAAAGAATCACTACTAAACAAAACTGAAAAATCAGAAATTCTTGAATTAAAAAACTTTATTCATAACTGCAAGAATATCGAACTAAACAACACGTTATCTAACACTTACGAGCAAAACTTAATTCTTCTTTTCCTTGAAGTAAATAAGAAACTTAATTATTAAAACTCATCAAATTATTATTTAATAGAAATCAGTACACTAGCATCCGAAAGTCGAAATTTTAAAAAGCC